>NZ_SZWM01000176.1:0-241 GCF_005280805.1 Citrobacter sp. TBCS-14 | reverse complement strand
GCGTTGCATGAGTGCGGATGTATCCCGCTCTTGTGTGTAGGCGGACATCCACGCGAGATAGAATTGTTTTACATCCCGGGAGCTATCGTGGCGCGGTGTAGAGCAGCCGCAAAGTAACAGCACCAGAGCAATCAACGAGAATGCTTTCATTACTGCTTCCTGTAAATAGTGTATGACGGTTTTGCCGCCCGATAGCCAGGTCCGGCCCACATATCGCGTTGTCTAAAATCGGAGTACCACG
>NZ_SZWM01000237.1:0-241 GCF_005280805.1 Citrobacter sp. TBCS-14 | reverse complement strand
CTGCCATGAAAGAAGATGGCGTAAATATCTGGGGTGACGGTAGCACCTATAAAGGGAACGATATTGAACGTTTCTATCGTTACGGCCTGCTGACCAACGCCGAACTGCAGATTTACAAACCATGGCTGGATACCGACTTCATCGACGAACTCGGCGGTCGCCATGAGATGTCCGAATTTATGATTGCCTGTGGTTTCGACTACAAGATGTCTGTCGAAAAAGCGTATTCCACCGACTCCAA
>NZ_SZWM01000998.1:0-241 GCF_005280805.1 Citrobacter sp. TBCS-14 | reverse complement strand
TATCCTTCACGCTTTAAAAGTTCTACCATGGGGCGATAACCTGCATTAGGGTGTAATTTTCTAAGCTTAATCAATACTTTTTCGATTTCTTCGTCTTTATTTGGGCGTCCGAAACAATTAACCCAATAATAATACGTTGCCTTAGGTAGTCCTGAAATAATTAACAGTTGTTTGATTGGGAACTTGAATTCTCTGTGGAGGGTTTGAACAAGACGTGCTTTTCCTTCGCTTGTTGTTCCAT
>NZ_SZWM01000997.1:0-240 GCF_005280805.1 Citrobacter sp. TBCS-14 | reverse complement strand
TCAAAAAGTTCAGGCGCGTTTAGCGGCTGGATTACGCGCCCCAGGACTGGCTGTTGTGCTGGTAGGTAGCAACCCGGCTTCGCAGATTTACGTGGCAAGTAAACGCAAAGCTTGTGACGAAGTGGGTTTTGTCTCCCGCTCCTGGGACCTGCCTGAAACCACCAGCGAGGCGGAACTTCTTGAGCTGATCGATACGCTCAATGCAGATGCCACCATCGATGGTATCCTGGTACAACTGCC
>NZ_SZWM01000641.1:0-240 GCF_005280805.1 Citrobacter sp. TBCS-14 | reverse complement strand
GCGTCTTTGACAGCACCGGGTTGCTGAATTTGACCCAACGCCCACAGCGCCTGGGTATCCTGGGGGGTGGCTATATCGGCGTTGAGTTCGCGTCGATGTTTGCCAACTTCGGCAGTCAGGTCACTATTTTTGAGGCTGCACCGCTGTTTTTGCCCCGTGAGGACCGGGATATCGCCGATGCGATCGCTGATATTTTACGCGATAAAGGCGTAGAGCTGATCCTCAATGCTAAGGTGCAGT
>NZ_SZWM01000640.1:0-240 GCF_005280805.1 Citrobacter sp. TBCS-14 | reverse complement strand
TACCCAGCCCGGGGTTAGCCTTTTGCCAGACCGTTTCATCAAACGGATCATCATCTTTATCCAGGGTGAAGATGATGGCGAAAAAGGTGTCATCCTTCAACGCGCCTTCCACTTCGCTGTTATAGCCACGCAGCACCTTAATGGCATAATCGCGCAGCTCGTAACAAATCCCTTCTTTATTAAACCCAGCTGTCGTTATGCCAAACAGAAGAGACTGCAATCGTGCGCCGGTTGCAGTCT
>NZ_SZWM01000639.1:0-239 GCF_005280805.1 Citrobacter sp. TBCS-14 | reverse complement strand
TCTGAGAGATTTCTATGGTCATTGGTCAATACTCGTTTTAGTTAATTAAACCTGCCGCTTTGCGGCGTTTGTATTCTTCCATCAGTATTTGCGCTGGCGTTGGTCCCGCCGGATGGTGCGGCGCCGCCAGTTGACGTCGAATTGGTGGGACACTTAGTCCGTTACCAACATGCTTCGACCACTTCGTAAGTAATTTTTCTGCCAGTCGTTTCAGCTCCCCCTCTGTCATTTGTCGTTCT
>NZ_SZWM01000638.1:0-239 GCF_005280805.1 Citrobacter sp. TBCS-14 | reverse complement strand
AGGCTCTTTTCCAGTTGTTGCAGTACCTCATCACGTGTCAGGTTCTTAATAATATGCTTGTTGGCCCAGCCAAATCGCAGGGTAGCCGGATCTCTGACGACCGTTAGCGTCCGATAGGCGTTCAACGTAATCAGCCCCGGTAGGTGGCGGTGCACCCATTCAAAACGCGCCGCCGATGGCAGACCAGAATCTACGGTGACAATACGCTCAAAGGTGGTTTTAAGCTGATTAATACGTTG
>NZ_SZWM01001336.1:0-239 GCF_005280805.1 Citrobacter sp. TBCS-14 | reverse complement strand
CGCTGTTCCTGGTACGCGAATGGCTGAAAGGGCAGGGGCGGTTTTAGTTGCGATTGCCGGAACTCGGCTAACGTCTTATCCGGCCTACAAAATCCAGCAATATCAAACAATTGTGCCGAAAATGTAGGCCGGATAAGCGAAGCGTCATCCGGCAAAAGATTAGAACAACTCGTGCGTCTCACCATTATCAATAATGGTTGTCCCCACCTCATGTACCGCCTGTTGCGTTGGCTGAGTAC
>NZ_SZWM01000637.1:0-239 GCF_005280805.1 Citrobacter sp. TBCS-14 | reverse complement strand
CACATGCCATTCCCGTATTGATGGGCCCGCATACCTTTAACTTCAAAGACATTTGCGCCCGACTGGAACAGGCAAGTGGGTTGATCACCGTCACTGACGTCACCACGCTGGTGAAAGAGGTTTCGTCCCTTCTGACCGATGAAGATTATCGTAATTTTTATGGTCGCCATGCTGTTGAAGTACTGTACCAAAATCAGGGCGCGCTACAGCGTCTGCTGCAGCTGCTGGAACCTTACCTG
>NZ_SZWM01000019.1:202-501 GCF_005280805.1 Citrobacter sp. TBCS-14 | reverse complement strand
GGCGATATTGCGGTGATGGATGATGAAGGCTTCCTGCGTATTGTTGATCGTAAGAAAGATATGATCCTGGTCTCCGGCTTTAACGTCTATCCGAACGAAATTGAAGACGTGGTGATGCAACATCCAGGTGTGCAGGAAGTGGCTGCCGTTGGCGTGCCATCAGGCAGCAGCGGTGAAGCGGTGAAAATTTTTGTGGTGAAGAAAGACGCCTCGTTAACCGATGAAGCGCTGGTTACTTTCTGCCGTCGTCACCTGACGGGCTATAAAGTACCGAAGCTGGTGGAATTCCGTGATGAGTT
>NZ_SZWM01000019.1:0-195 GCF_005280805.1 Citrobacter sp. TBCS-14 | reverse complement strand
ACAATAAAGGCTGAGCGTTAAGACAGCCAGCAGAAAGCGCCGGATAATCCGGCGTTTTTTTTGGCGAAAACCTAAGAGAGCACGATTTGAATTATCAAATGATCACCACGGACGACGCGTTGGCCACGCTGTGCGAAGCCGTTCGTGAATTTCCGGCGATAGCCCTGGATACCGAATTTGTTCGCACGCGTACCT
>NZ_SZWM01000542.1:0-239 GCF_005280805.1 Citrobacter sp. TBCS-14 | reverse complement strand
AGCAATAAACGCGAGCGCCTTGTTAATACGTTCAATGCTGCGAGATTTACCAATCGCATGCACCGTAACGTCTAACGCCGGAGACTGACCAGCACCGGTTACGGCTACGCGCAGCGGCATCCCGACTTTACCCATGCCCACCTCCAGCTCATCAGCGGTTGCCTGAATCGCGTGGTGCACGTTTTCCGCGGTCCATTCACTGATAGCAGCCAGTTTGTCGCGAACCACTTCCAGTGGCT
>NZ_SZWM01000543.1:0-239 GCF_005280805.1 Citrobacter sp. TBCS-14 | reverse complement strand
GCTCGACTCGCTTTTTGCCCGACTGGCGAAATCGACTTTTCGATCGCGGTTTCGTCTCGGTCAGAAAGAAAGACAATATTGTCTGGAAAAAGGTGCGCCGGTCATTGAACAACATGCGGCCGATTTTATTGCTAAGCGCCTGGCTCCCGCGCTCCCGACCAATGACGGAAAGCAAACGCCGATGCGTGGACATCCGGTGTTTATCGCTCAACATGCCACGGCGACCTGCTGTAGGGGAT
>NZ_SZWM01000549.1:0-239 GCF_005280805.1 Citrobacter sp. TBCS-14 | reverse complement strand
AATTCAATCACAGGATTTTCATCCTTCTTTCCAGACGACGCAGAATGAAGCTCAGCACCAGCGTAATGATCAGATAGAACACTGCAACGGCGCTCCAGATTTCCAGGGCGCGGAAGTTACCAGCAATGATTTCCTGACCCTGACGCGTCAGTTCAGCGACGCCAATGACGATAAACAGCGAGGTATCTTTGATGCTGATGATCCACTGGTTGCCCAGCGGTGGCAGCATACGACGCAGC
>NZ_SZWM01000352.1:0-238 GCF_005280805.1 Citrobacter sp. TBCS-14 | reverse complement strand
AGTACACGGCGAAAACGGCAGCCATCTTTGCGCCAATGGGCGTTAACGTTACCGGTATTCATACCGTTGTCGATCCGATTGCCGCTATTGAAAACGCCGAGCTGGTGATTGTCGGCGGCGGGAATACCTTCCAGTTGCTGAAAGAGAGTCGTGAGCGCGGGTTGCTGGCGCCGATCGTGGATGTCGTCAAACGCGGTGCGCTGTACATCGGCTGGAGCGCGGGTTCCAACCTTGCCTG
>NZ_SZWM01000551.1:0-238 GCF_005280805.1 Citrobacter sp. TBCS-14 | reverse complement strand
TGTCTTTAACCTGGGCCACGGCATTCATCAGGACGTCCCGCCAGAACATGCGGGTGTCTTTGTGGAGGCGGTACATCGGTTGTCCGAACAGTACCACCGCTAAGGAGTCATTATGGATCTCGCGTCATTACGCGCGCAGCAGCTTGAACTGGCCTCTTCAGTGATCCGCGAGGATCGTCTGAAGAACGATCCGCCTGATCTGATCGGCGGGGCGGACGTTGGGTTTGAGCAGGGTGGC
>NZ_SZWM01000552.1:0-238 GCF_005280805.1 Citrobacter sp. TBCS-14 | reverse complement strand
ATATGGACTACGTTGAATGGCTGGCGGATACCATGATCCGCGTTCCCGTCGAGCATACTCTGGATGCGGTGAATATTGCCGACCAGTACGATGCCAAAGCCGTTGAGCAACGTCTGGCAATGATGACGCCGCAGAATGCGCGTATCTGGTATATCAGCGCGAAAGAGCCGCATAATAAAACTGCTTACTTTGTCGATGCGCCTTATCAGGTAGATAAAATCAGCGACAAAACCTTTGC
>NZ_SZWM01000545.1:0-238 GCF_005280805.1 Citrobacter sp. TBCS-14 | reverse complement strand
ATACCAGAATCCTGAATAAGCACGTATTGCTAAAGCGTAGCGGTTTTTATTTGAAGGCTGGTGGATAAAGTCTGAAATCGCAAAAATGGTAACGCATGTTTTTATTGGCTTCGTTAAAATGAACCATCACTGTGTCTGTATTACCAGGCTATGATCAAATCAGTAAGTTAGGGCATATAGACATCGATTGACGTGCTGTTACAATCGCTCACATCTAATCAGGCGGATACATCATCGT
>NZ_SZWM01000546.1:0-238 GCF_005280805.1 Citrobacter sp. TBCS-14 | reverse complement strand
AAGCTGTTTTTGTGTACAAATAGTGACTTTGTAATGCGATCTCGCTCTCATTTCCGCAAATCATTTTGCGAAAACGAAAGCGATTTTGGGGTTGGCGATAGTAACGCGTGACGATTATTTTTTCTGACCGGTAATACGGCACCACTCTTCTTTTTCGATGACCGGATCGAGTGTAAAGAGATCGGCATAGGCCTCACAGACGCTTTCCGCCTGGCTGGCAAGAATGCCAGAAAGCCCC
>NZ_SZWM01000547.1:0-228 GCF_005280805.1 Citrobacter sp. TBCS-14 | reverse complement strand
TGTCACGCTTGCTCCACTCCGTGCCGCCAGACTGCGTGATGTTATTCGCCTCATCACGCCCCATATCCACTTCAACCGGTTCGAAGGCTTCACCGGTCATGGTGTATTTGCCTTTAAGTACGGCAGAGACCGCCTGCATCTCTTCAACCTGAGCAATCGCCATCTCTTCGTCGCGCATGTTCTGCATGATGATGCGACGGCGACGGTATGCCGGATCCGCCAGATTCT
>NZ_SZWM01000548.1:0-238 GCF_005280805.1 Citrobacter sp. TBCS-14 | reverse complement strand
CTGGCGACAACAAGCACGTAGCCAAGCACTTCGCAGCGCTGTCTACCAACGGTAAAGCGGTTGGCGAGTTCGGTATTGATACTGCCAATATGTTCGAGTTCTGGGACTGGGTTGGCGGTCGTTACTCCCTGTGGTCTGCCATTGGTCTGTCCATCATCCTGTCCGTGGGCTTCGACAACTTTGTTGAGCTGCTCTCCGGCGCGCATGCGATGGACAAACACTTCTCCACCACGCCAGC
>NZ_SZWM01000017.1:0-578 GCF_005280805.1 Citrobacter sp. TBCS-14 | reverse complement strand
AAGCTTAACGATTTGAAAATCAAAGGCGAGCCCGTTGACCCAGCCAAAACCTATCGTATGGCAACGCTGAGCTTCAACGCCACCGGCGGTGATGGCTATCCGCGTATTGATAACAAACCAGGCTATGTGAATACCGGATTTATTGATGCGGAAGTGCTGAAGGAGTACGTGCAGAAGAACTCACCGCTGGATGTCGGTGCGTATGAGCCGAAGGGCGAAGTTACCTGGCAGTAACAGGGCGGAGTGCCGGATGGCGGTGCTGGCACCTTCTNAATCGCGGCGTGCGATATCGGCGAATTTCGCATCCAGAATTTTGGCCAAATCGTCCGCCGCCAGTTCAATATCCAGCCCGCGTTTGCCGCCGGAAACATAAATGGTGTCAAACGTTTGGGCTGGCGCGTCGATGAGCGTCGGCAATCTTTTTTTCTGCCCCAACGGGCTGATACCGCCTACCAGATAGCCGGTAGTGCGTTGCGCGACCATGGGGTCGGCCATATCGACCTTTTTGGCGCCCAAAGCTTTGGCAACCTTTTTGAGATCCAGTTGACCGGCTACCGGTGTGACGGCAACCGCCAGAT
>NZ_SZWM01000829.1:0-238 GCF_005280805.1 Citrobacter sp. TBCS-14 | reverse complement strand
ACTGGGAAGCGTTGGGCAAAGTTGAATGCCCGGATTTGTAACTATCGTATTGAAAAACGAGCGCTGTAACCGGTTTCTGTTTAGCAAAATCGCCTATTGTGTAGGGAAGTGAAATACATCAAGGAGCAAGATAATGCGATACCGTTTTCCAGAAAACTTCTGGTGGGGCAGTGCCTGCTCGGCGCTGCAAACCGAAGGGGATAGCCTGAATGGCGGCAAAAGCCAGACAACATGGGAC
>NZ_SZWM01000828.1:0-238 GCF_005280805.1 Citrobacter sp. TBCS-14 | reverse complement strand
AAATTGCCCACCGCGCTCATATGCGATGACAGCTGACGCAGCATTAACTGCGTTATTTCCGATATTGAAAGCTGCAGCTATTGTCGCGGTGTAATTACTCGCGTACGCAATTCCTGGTGTATTACTTGAAGACAACCGTAAGAGTTGCGAGCCTGCAATATTCGCATTGCCAAGTACAGGCACATTACCTGCAGATACCCCCGTATTTAGCGTTGCTGCGGTTCCTAAACCAAGAGAT
>NZ_SZWM01000825.1:0-233 GCF_005280805.1 Citrobacter sp. TBCS-14 | reverse complement strand
CGGCAAGCCCCCTGAACATGGGGATCATACCGCCGAACGAGTCCTTCACCTGACCGCCCTGTTGCAGCAGGATCAGCCACGGACTTTGCCCACCTGCAGCTGTGTGGCCACGTCGGTGAACTGCGCAGGCAGCATACGCATGGCGGCTTTATACTGCCCGACGGAAATCCCCGCTTTCTGTGCAGCCAGTGCCTGTCGGCTCATCGACTGTTCAACGACTGCCGCTGTTTTTT
>NZ_SZWM01000824.1:0-237 GCF_005280805.1 Citrobacter sp. TBCS-14 | reverse complement strand
AAACGCAAAACACGTTCGCGCAATGCCTGTAGCTGATGCTCATCCGTCACCTCAATGTTTCTGGCCGGTTGTTGTATTAAACCTGCTAATTGATAGCAATACACCATCACCGCCTGCCCCAAATTGAGTGATGGATAGTCAGCCACCATAGGTACACCGGTGAGTACATCCGCCAGAGCCAATTCTTCGTTGGTTAACCCCGAATCTTCACGACCAAAAACCAGCGCGGCGTGATCC
>NZ_SZWM01000827.1:0-237 GCF_005280805.1 Citrobacter sp. TBCS-14 | reverse complement strand
GTCATCCGGAAGAGTGGACCACCAAGTCGATGATTAATATCGCCAACATGGGCTATTTCTCGTCGGACAGGACGATCAAAGAGTACGCCGAAAACATCTGGCATATTGATTCGGTACGGTTGTAACACACGAGGCCGGGGGCGCTTCGCTTGCCCGGCCTACGTTTATGCACTTTTGTAGGCCGGATAAGGCGTCGCCGCCATCCGGCATTTTTATCAGGACGCCAGCGACAGCTGG
>NZ_SZWM01000826.1:0-237 GCF_005280805.1 Citrobacter sp. TBCS-14 | reverse complement strand
CAAGCCACCACAGAGGATCCCGACAATGACTTCGCACACACGTGCCTGGGCGATATCCCACAGTTGTGTAACCTCTGTAATATGCACCATTGGAAACGCAATAATCGCCGCGGTATAGCCTGCCAGTTGAAAAGCGTAGGCCACGTTGTTGGTGAAATGCGCGCACGCCCAGGTACAAAAACCGATCCAGACTGACATGCTCAACAGAAACAGCCACGGTTCATTGAGTGTATGACC
>NZ_SZWM01000821.1:0-237 GCF_005280805.1 Citrobacter sp. TBCS-14 | reverse complement strand
ACAGCATGACCGTATACGAAATGGAAGGTTTTCTCCGTGGCAAATGTCTGCCCGGTGACATGATGGTTAACGAGGGCAACGCGCAGTATCTGGTGCGTAAATTCTCTGAGTTGCAATCACAAAACGCAGACCTTGCAGTACAGCTCGCTAACGCCGATAGCAAGTGCGGGGAACTGGCGGCGGAATTAAGTGCTGTAGATAAAATTCACAACGAGGCTGTATTCATCACCGACGACC
>NZ_SZWM01000820.1:0-236 GCF_005280805.1 Citrobacter sp. TBCS-14 | reverse complement strand
CCGCCACGCATCCCGGTGACTTCGGAGCCAGGGATATTCATGATTCGCTCCTGGGCGTGATACATCATGGTCATTCCCGGCGGCACGCGTTGACTCACCACTGCACGCGCGGTGAGCGCGCCATTGGCATTGAAGGCTTCAATCCAGTCGTTATCCTCAATGCCCAGCTCTTTGGCATCGGTCTCGCTGATCCAGACAATGGGGCCGCCGCGAGAAAGCGTCAGCATCAGCAGGTT
>NZ_SZWM01000823.1:0-236 GCF_005280805.1 Citrobacter sp. TBCS-14 | reverse complement strand
ATACTTTTTTGCTCTGTGCTGAACGTATGGGCGTTGAACCGGCGCGTTGCGTCGTGTTTGAAGATGCCGATTTTGGACTTCAGGCGGCGCGTGCCGCAGGAATGGACGCCGTGGATGTCCGGTTATTGTGAGTGATGGACTGTCGCTCCTCTCGCTGTTTGCCAGCAGCTTTCTCAGCGCCACGCTATTACCTGGAAATTCTGAAGTTGTTTTAGTTGCCTTACTGGTTTCTGGAG
>NZ_SZWM01000822.1:0-236 GCF_005280805.1 Citrobacter sp. TBCS-14 | reverse complement strand
CCACAAGCGCTGCGAGCTGCTCTGGAAGCGCTGATTGAGCCGTTGCTGGCACAGGCTCAGCGCGTGGCGATTGCCTCAACCGGCATCATCCGTGAGGGCGCGCTCCTGGCACTGAATCCATTAAATCTGGGGGGATTGATGCATTTCCCGCTGGTGCAAACGCTGGAGTCATTCACCGGTCTACCGACGTTGGCGGTGAATGACGCACAGGCCGCTGCGTGGGCTGAATATCATGC
>NZ_SZWM01000479.1:274-531 GCF_005280805.1 Citrobacter sp. TBCS-14 | reverse complement strand
ATCGACTGGCTGATTGGCCCGGCCTCGCTGGTCACCGCCCTGGATATGAAAGGTTTCTCGCTGACCGCCATCGTACTGGAAGAGAGCATCGAAAAAGCACTGTTAACCGAAGTAGAAACCAGCAGCTGGCCAACCCCGGTCCCACCACGCGAAATCAACTGTGTGCCGTCATCGCAGCGCAGCGCGCGTGTCGAATTTCAGCCCTCAGCCAACACGCTGGTTGCCGGGATTATTGAGCAGGTCACCGGAACGCTTTC
>NZ_SZWM01000479.1:0-216 GCF_005280805.1 Citrobacter sp. TBCS-14 | reverse complement strand
GATGCCAAAGTAGGCGATGGTGATACGGGTTCAACTTTTGCCGCTGGTGCGCGTGAAATCGCTGACCTGCTGCATCGTCAGCGACTGCCACTGAATAACCTTGCCACGCTGTTCGCCCTGATCGGCGAACGCCTGACCGTGGTGATGGGCGGGTCCAGCGGCGTACTGATGTCCATCTTCTTTACCGCCGCCGGGCAGAAACTCGAACAAGGGGCT
>NZ_SZWM01000177.1:0-236 GCF_005280805.1 Citrobacter sp. TBCS-14 | reverse complement strand
GAACGCGCGATGCGCGGCGAGCTGGATTTTACCGCCAGCCTGCGCAGCCGCGTGGCGACGCTGAAGGGGGCTGATGCCAACATTCTGCACCAGGTGCGCGAAACATTGCCGCTGATGCCTGGCCTGACGCAACTGGTGTTAAAACTGGAAACGCTTGGCTGGAAAGTGGCTATCGCTTCTGGCGGGTTTACTTTCTTTGCCGATTATCTGCGTAACAAGCTGCGTCTGACTGCGGC
>NZ_SZWM01000179.1:0-236 GCF_005280805.1 Citrobacter sp. TBCS-14 | reverse complement strand
CGTGGTGCTGAAAGCCGACTTCTGATGCCGGGCTCAGTCCCGCAAGGGACTGGGCTTATTGCCCGTTACGAAACGCGAGCACCGCCTGGCGGCACTGTTCCGTCACATGCTCAATGTCATGGTTCACGTCGATGCGGGCAATATCTTTCTCATCGTCCTGCGGGCACTCCAGCGCGTCGAACTGGCTTTTGAGTAATCCCACCGGCATAAAATGCCCTGCCCGACGCTGCATGCGC
>NZ_SZWM01000710.1:0-236 GCF_005280805.1 Citrobacter sp. TBCS-14 | reverse complement strand
GCCAGTTGTCTTTTTAATTCTAGAAAATCAGCTTTAGAGACGGAGCTTTCATTAGATTTAGAGTAGAGGTCTATCCATTTATAAATTGTTGCAGGGGCCACGTCGTATTCTTTAGACAGCTGGGTGACGGATTGACCAGAATGATAGAAGGCGATAAGGGTTTCTTTAAATTCTTTTGAGTAGCGTTTTTGCATGTTTTTGTCCTTTGTCTAAATTATACAATAGTGACTCTAAGA
>NZ_SZWM01000711.1:0-235 GCF_005280805.1 Citrobacter sp. TBCS-14 | reverse complement strand
ATTGCCGTCTAGTACACCGGTTCAGGCGTAAGAGAACTCACCCACTCCACAAGCTCCTGGCGACGAATCGCCGGGAGTGCCGCCTCATGAATTCCCCCAATTGCGCCTTCAAGGGCATAGAGTATTTTCACCGTCAGGGCGGGATTAACCTGTCGCAGTTTCAACCAGCACATTTTTGCCCCCAACATGCGTAATGTGCTTTCATCTTTTATACCTGCTTCATTCAGCAGGGTTT
>NZ_SZWM01000708.1:0-235 GCF_005280805.1 Citrobacter sp. TBCS-14 | reverse complement strand
GTCGTTAACCACAAAGCCTTCTTCCGCCAGCTTCATTGCCGGGCGCACGACTTTGTTCAGCGGCATCGTGCCGTATTTCTCCAGCGCCAGCGAGAAACCCGCCACGGTACCCGGCGTACCGGATGCCAGATGCGATGTCAGCGACTTTTTCGCATCGGCGTTGCCCTGCTCATCGAGGAACATGTCGCGGGTCGCGCCAGCAGGGGCCATTTCACGAAAATCAATCGCCGTGGTG
>NZ_SZWM01000709.1:0-232 GCF_005280805.1 Citrobacter sp. TBCS-14 | reverse complement strand
ATAGGGGAGCCGAAGGGAAACCGAGTCTTAACTGGGCGTTAAGTTGCAGGGTATAGACCCGAAACCCGGTGATCTAGCCATGGGCAGGTTGAAGGTTGGGTAACACTAACTGGAGGACCGAACCGACTAATGTTGAAAAATTAGCGGATGACTTGTGGCTGGGGGTGAAAGGCCAATCAAACCGGGAGATAGCTGGTTCTCCCCGAAAGCTATTTAGGTAGCGCCTCGTGAA
>NZ_SZWM01000712.1:0-235 GCF_005280805.1 Citrobacter sp. TBCS-14 | reverse complement strand
CCAAAACAGACTAAATTGCCAGTTTTTCGAGCGTTTTGAAGCCATAGCGCTGCAACACTGGCAATAATTGTTCAGCCTCTGTTGTCATTGCCATGCAAAATGCCACATTCTCATCGGCCGATTTTGCATCTGGCGCTTCGTGTTCTAATAACCAGGCCGTTCGACGCGCAATCGCAGCACCAGAATCCACCAGCCTCGTCCCCTCGGGCAGGACCTGTAAAAGCTCTTCCTGTAA
>NZ_SZWM01000182.1:0-235 GCF_005280805.1 Citrobacter sp. TBCS-14 | reverse complement strand
GATCAGAATATCGCCGCTGTTCCCGCTCTGACCTTTACCCGTCGCCGTAATAGCCAGATTGTTGCCTGCATTCAGGGTGCTGCCTGCCACAGTATCACTCCGGGCATGCTGCTCAGACTTTGATTTCTGGGAAGTCAGAGAAATGCTGACGCCTATACCGTTATTCGGATCGCCGCCAGCCTGAGCAACTGCAACCCCCTGCGCAGCCTGCACGCCGGAAAGCGCCGCTTTCGTT
>NZ_SZWM01000180.1:0-235 GCF_005280805.1 Citrobacter sp. TBCS-14 | reverse complement strand
GGCCTCTTCAAACTTTTCCAACTGGCTGTCGAAATTGATTTTCGCGTCTTTAACCGTCAGCGCTTCCCAAATCAGATCCAGAATTCGGCGGTAAATCTGTCCATCGCCAAATTCAGTTTGCTTGCAGAACATGGCGTAATTCGGGTACATGCGTTCGCACAGACAGGCCATAAATGTGACGTGCTGCCAGCTTTCCAGCTTCTCCAGACGCAGGTGAATCGGATTTTGTAACATG
>NZ_SZWM01000181.1:0-235 GCF_005280805.1 Citrobacter sp. TBCS-14 | reverse complement strand
ATTTCTGTTTCCTGAATCTGGCGTTCAGCAAGGATACGCGTCTGTTCAGCTTCACGATGACGTTCGGCTTCGAAGGCGGCAATTTTGGCGTTTTGCTCGGCCGTGCGGGTTTTCACCTGCTGCTCCTGCTCGAGCGTCATGAAGGCTTCCTGCTGCTCGATCTCCAGCTTGCGCGACAGCGCATCACGGTTTTTCTCACGTACCGCAACTTCAACGTCCTGTTCGACTTCGTTAC
>NZ_SZWM01000478.1:0-499 GCF_005280805.1 Citrobacter sp. TBCS-14 | reverse complement strand
GTCCATGCCGTTGCGAATGGCGTAGTAGAGGAATACCGCGTGAATGGCTTCACGCACCGGGTCGTTACCACGGAACGAGAAGGACACGTTGGAGACGCCGCCGGAGATCAGCGCATGCGGCAGTTCGCGTTTGATGTCTTCACAGGCCCCGATAAAGTCCTGCGCGTAGTTGTTGTGCTCATCAATACCGGTCGCGACGGCAAAGATGTTCGGGTCAAAGATAATGTCTTCCGGCGGGAAACCCACGTCTTCGGTGAGAATTTTGTACGCCCGGCGGCAAATNTTCGGTAAGAATTTTGTACGCCCGACGGCAGATCTCGATTTTACGCGCGCGGGTGTCGGCCTGCCCCTGCTCGTCAAAAGCCATCACCACCACCGCGGCACCGTAGCGACGCAGAAGCTTCGCGTGATGAATAAAGGTCTCAACCCCCTCTTTCATCGAGATGGAGTTAACGATGCCTTTACCCTGAATGCACTTCAGCCCTTTTTCGATTACTTC
>NZ_SZWM01001050.1:0-235 GCF_005280805.1 Citrobacter sp. TBCS-14 | reverse complement strand
CTCAGAACGTTAAGAATAATTCCTTTAATCGCCTCGTGGAATCCCAAATAAATACCAAAGAATGCGGTTAATACAGCGAAGATATTTAACACCGTTGAGGTGATGTGAATAATCTGACCAGGAATAACCTGCGCCGCCAGAGCCAGTGCAGAAATATTCTGTTCGAAGGCTGAAACGGCCTCTTCGTGGCTAATCGAAAAGGTAAAAGAGAAGGAGAAAAACAGGATGACCGCAA
>NZ_SZWM01001049.1:0-235 GCF_005280805.1 Citrobacter sp. TBCS-14 | reverse complement strand
TGCGGTAACAGGATCCAGCGGCGCGGGGACCACCACCACCAGCCTTGCGTTTCGTAAAATTTTCGCGCAGTTAAATCTGCGCGCCGCCGAGGTGGAAGGTGACAGTTTTCATCGCTATACCCGTCCGGAAATGGACATGGCGATTCGCAAAGCACGCGATGCCGGGCGGCATATCAGCTATTTCGGCCCCGAAGCTAACGACTTCGGTCTGCTGGAGCAAACCTTCATTGAATAC
>NZ_SZWM01001044.1:0-235 GCF_005280805.1 Citrobacter sp. TBCS-14 | reverse complement strand
CATTCTCGCCTCTTCCCGCTTCAATTTCGACCAGTCATCCTCTATCCTGAGCATTATTTACTGTGTTTACCACTGGGTCCTGGAAGACAAAAATGAAACGGACAAAATCGATACATCATGCCTCGTTCCGCAAAAGCTGGAGCGCGCGCCACCTGACTCCTGTCGCCCTGGCAGTTACCGCAGTGTTTATGCTCGCGGGCTGTGAAAAGAGTGACGAAACGGTTTCGCTTTATCA
>NZ_SZWM01001043.1:0-235 GCF_005280805.1 Citrobacter sp. TBCS-14 | reverse complement strand
CGACGCAGGTATGTATCGCCGCAGAAATCGGTATGGAACACAACCTGGGTCTGACCTGCGATCCGGTTGCCGGCCAGGTACAGGTTCCGTGCATTGAGCGTAACGCCATTGCATCGGTGAAAGCGGTGAACGCTGCTCGTATGGCGCTGCGCCGTACCAGCGAGCCTCGTGTATGCCTCGATAAAGTTATCGAGACTATGTACGAGACAGGTAAAGATATGAATGCCAAATACCG
>NZ_SZWM01001042.1:0-235 GCF_005280805.1 Citrobacter sp. TBCS-14 | reverse complement strand
GCGAGAATGAGCTATCATTTGATGATAGGGGAATAATGCCGTTACCGTTCTCCATGATTTGTGCCTTTGTTAATTCATGCTTGGTAGATGGTCGGATTTCCATTAATGAACATGGAAAATTGGAACCAAGAGCAGATATTGCCAATCATGATGTTTATAACCAACCGATGCTTTTCGATATTGATGACCCTAAGTCAGATGGTTCCACGGGAATATTTGTTGATATAGGCCTTGA
>NZ_SZWM01001041.1:0-235 GCF_005280805.1 Citrobacter sp. TBCS-14 | reverse complement strand
AGATCGCCCACTTTCAGACGGTATTCCTTGCCATTGCACTGGCAGCATGTTTCCCCCTCAAGAATTGCCCCGATTGAGAGCTGAGAGTGGTGATGTCGTTTATAGGCCTGCTGGCTTTGCCAGGTGCTGCGCAGCTCCAGCCACGGGAGCTGTTCATCACGCCAGAACGATTGTGGAATATCCCGGGTGTGCGTCACATCGCGTCCTCCCTGAAAGTAATGATTCGTTATAGCAC
>NZ_SZWM01001048.1:0-234 GCF_005280805.1 Citrobacter sp. TBCS-14 | reverse complement strand
TGCTGAAACGTCAATTGCACCAATTTATGTTAACCTGTCGACTATCCATTTCGCCCGGTTAAACGTATGCAGGATAATTTTTCAGTAGCAGGCTCCATGAACCCGATGACAGATGATAACGAGGCCGCCGCACAGGTGATTTTGGCTAAGTTGCTTGAAATATACGATGTGAAAACACTGGTTGCTCATCTGAATGGTGTTGGTGAGAATCGCTGGAGTCCGGCCATCTTTAAG
>NZ_SZWM01001047.1:0-234 GCF_005280805.1 Citrobacter sp. TBCS-14 | reverse complement strand
ACGTAGATGAGCGGAATCTGAGCCAGGCACAGCCGGGACGTGAGATCCTGCTCTACACCGATGGCCGTCCGGACAAACCGTATCACGGTAAAATCGGCTTCGTGTCGCCTACTGCCGAGTTTACGCCGAAAACAGTTGAAACCCCTGACCTGCGCACCGATCTGGTGTATCGCCTGCGTATTGTGGTGACCGACGCGGACGATGCGCTGCGCCAGGGAATGCCGGTAACGATCA
>NZ_SZWM01001046.1:0-234 GCF_005280805.1 Citrobacter sp. TBCS-14 | reverse complement strand
AACCAAACCGTTGAGAGCGTACAGCGGATGATTATTGAAGGGATCCGCGTGCGTTAACCTGCCGGCGGTAATGGACAGCTTAAATCACCTTCTTCGCACTGTAAGAGCGAGGCGAGAAACGCTTCGCGCTCGTTGGTTTTGTCCGTTAAACACTGGCTGGTGATCATCGACTGTATGCTGCCGCCTTCCGTGCCTGAACTGATCAATGCGCAGTCCGCATCGCGCAGGGTAATC
>NZ_SZWM01001045.1:0-234 GCF_005280805.1 Citrobacter sp. TBCS-14 | reverse complement strand
CGGCTCATGACTTCAGACCCGGCTCCCGTTCCCCATAAAATCGGCAGCAGACCCGCAATGATGACCGCGACAGTCATTGCTTTAGGACGCACACGCAGTACCGCTCCGTGGTACAACGCCTCATCCAGTTTATCTACGGTAAAGGTTTGCGGGTTTTCCAGCGCAGGCTCTGCTTCAATGGCGTGGCGCAGGTACATCAGCATCACCACGCCAAATTCGGCAGCCACGCCTGCC
>NZ_SZWM01000483.1:0-579 GCF_005280805.1 Citrobacter sp. TBCS-14 | reverse complement strand
GATCTCGTCTTAATGCTGCTCATTTTCTACGGGTTACAAATTGCGCTGAATACCATTACCGATGCCATCGGTATCGGCCAGATTGATATCGATCCGATGGTCGCGGGTATAATTACGCTTGGGTTTATCTACGGCGCCTATTTTACCGAAACGTTCCGCGGTGCGTTCATGGCTGTGCCAAAAGGTCATATTGAGGCCGCGACGGCATTCGGTTTTACCAGCTCACNTGCCGGGGATTGGCAATAACTGGCAGGTCATTTTGAAGGCGACGGCGCTGGTTTCGCTGCTCGGACTGGAAGACGTGGTGAAAGCGACACAGCTTGCCGGGAAGAGCACCTGGGAGCCATTCTATTTTGCCGTCGTGTGCGGGCTTATCTATCTGGTGTTTACCACCGTGTCTAATGGTGTGCTGCTGTACCTTGAGCGCCGCTACTCCGTGGGTGTGAAGAGGGCTGACCTGTGATTGAGATTATTCAGGAATACTGGAAGTCCCTGCTGTGGACTGACGGATATCGCTACACTGGCGTTGCTATCACTCTCTGGCTGCTGATTTCGTCGGTGGTGATGGGCGGGATACTG
>NZ_SZWM01000945.1:0-234 GCF_005280805.1 Citrobacter sp. TBCS-14 | reverse complement strand
CCTGTAGCCAGCCCTGGAGCGTCACCGCGCTGGCATTGGCATGCTTAACGATGTTGTTCAGCCCTTCCTGGCAGACGCGAAACAGCGTCACCCGCTGGCTTTCACTGAGTGCAGATTCGTCAATTCGCCAGTCGAGATGGCTGACGATACCGCGACTTTCCAGCTCCATTTCCCGCATCAACGAACGGATAGCCTGCTCCAGCGTTAAATCATCTAACTGGCGCGGGCGTAAAC
>NZ_SZWM01000946.1:0-234 GCF_005280805.1 Citrobacter sp. TBCS-14 | reverse complement strand
GTTTTGACGCGGTGATGGCCGGTATGGACATCACGCCTGAACGTGAAAAACAGGTTCTGTTCACCACCCCGTATTACGACAACTCTGCGCTGTTTGTTGGCCAACAGGGCAAATACACCAGCATTGATCAGCTGAAAGGCAAAAAAGTCGGTGTTCAAAACGGTACTACGCACCAGAAATTCATCATGGATAAACATCCGGAAGTGACTACCGTGCCGTATGACAGTTATCAGA
>NZ_SZWM01000936.1:0-233 GCF_005280805.1 Citrobacter sp. TBCS-14 | reverse complement strand
CATTTGCGGGTTGGCAGTCGATCCAAAGCTGCTGAGGAATACCCCGATAAACAGCAGAATAAAATAGTTACGGTTCCAGGCAAACAACACGCAGGCCAGCATACCCAGCACACAGCAAAAAACGATCAGGTTTTTACGATCGCCTTTTTTGTCAGAGCGTCCGGCCAGAAACTGGCTTACCAAAATGCCGATGACGGCGCTACCGGTAAAAAAGAAACCCACCATTCCCGGAC
>NZ_SZWM01000937.1:0-234 GCF_005280805.1 Citrobacter sp. TBCS-14 | reverse complement strand
CGCGATGATTCTGTTCCTGATGCCGATGTATGCGATTCAGAAAGTACCGGCAATGCGTAAATACAGCGGCCATATCAGCAACGTGTTCGTTGTGATTATGGGCCTGATCGCTATCTCTGCTATTTTCTACTCTCTGTTCAGTTAATTCCCCTGCGCCGCTCTTCGGGGCGGCGCACCTCGATACACAATGGACGCCTCATGATTAGCGTATTCGATATTTTCAAAATCGGCATT
>NZ_SZWM01000938.1:0-234 GCF_005280805.1 Citrobacter sp. TBCS-14 | reverse complement strand
GAGGTCGCGCGCAGTTTCGGCATTTTCTCCAGCAGGGCGGTATTGACGGCTTCACTGGAGCCCAGCAGGCCTTCCGCGCTGGCAAAGGCTTCGGCGTGCTGTGCTACGGTTTCTGAACGCAGGTTAGGCACCTGAGTGACAGTAAAATGCTCTTCCAGGCGATGCAGTAAATCGTCAGGTAACGCTTTATAGAGAATAATGGACGGCTTCATGCGAATCTCCGTAAGTTAAAAT
>NZ_SZWM01000939.1:0-234 GCF_005280805.1 Citrobacter sp. TBCS-14 | reverse complement strand
TGGGCTTCTTCAATCATAAACACTTTGTCCGTAGGCGCGCCGATCCCAAGCGTCGGTTCCACGTTTTGTACCGGTATGGGTTCATATTTGTGTACGATATTACCCACTACATCTTCTTTCCCTTCCTGCACGTTGTATTCCCAGCGGCAGGCATTGGTACAGGTACCCTGGTTAGGGTCGCGTTTGTTGATGTAGCCGGAGAGCAGGCAACGGCCGGAGTAGGCCATGCACAGC
>NZ_SZWM01000940.1:0-233 GCF_005280805.1 Citrobacter sp. TBCS-14 | reverse complement strand
AAAATTATGGAAGAGATGGCCCCGCAGGCCGGGTTAAACCTGCTACCGGTGAACGATATTGGCCCGGATACCGCCATTCTGCTCAAAGAGAAACTGGATCGTGGCGAATGGATCGCCATCGTTGGCGATCGCATCGCAGTCACTACCCAACGTGGCGGCGAATGGCGTGTCTGCTGGAGCCGCTTTATGGGGCAAGTTGCGCCCTTCCCACAGGGCCCGTTCATTCTTGCGTC
>NZ_SZWM01000941.1:0-233 GCF_005280805.1 Citrobacter sp. TBCS-14 | reverse complement strand
CTGTGTACCCGGTTCACCGATGGACTGTGCCGCGATAACGCCGATTGCTTCACCTTTGTTGATGATGTGGCCACGCGCCAGGTCACGACCGTAGCAGTGCGCACATACACCAAAGTCGGTGTCACAAGATACGACGGAACGGACTTTGACGGAGTCAACGGAGTTCTCTTCCAGCAGATCACACCACTGTTCGTGCAGCAGCGTGTTGCGTGGAACCAGAATGTCCGCCGTAC
>NZ_SZWM01000942.1:0-233 GCF_005280805.1 Citrobacter sp. TBCS-14 | reverse complement strand
ATTACGAAGTATTCACCCAATAGAGAGAATAAAAGTGAAACATCTGCATCGTTTTTTTAGTAGCGACGCCTCGGGAGGCATCATCCTGATCATCGCAGCCGCAGTCGCTATGCTGATGGCAAATATCGGGGTTACCAGTGGATGGTACCACGCCTTTCTGGAAACACCTGTCCAACTGCGGGTTGGCGCGCTTGAAATCAACAAAAATATGCTGCTGTGGATCAACGACGCGT
>NZ_SZWM01000943.1:0-233 GCF_005280805.1 Citrobacter sp. TBCS-14 | reverse complement strand
AAGGTTGCGTTGCGCTGATTTTTTTCATCATCAACAGCCAGACCTAAGAAATTCAGATTGTGGCAAATCGCAGCGCGTGCTCGGGCTGAGTTTTCACCAATTCCACCCGTAAATACCAAAGCATCCAGACCGCCCATCTGCATAATATAGCTGCCTATTGTGGCGCGAATTCGCTCTGCAAACAGCGTAAGTGCGAGTGCAGCCTGTGAGTCGCCTTCGTCTGCGGCGCGTTC
>NZ_SZWM01000482.1:241-554 GCF_005280805.1 Citrobacter sp. TBCS-14 | reverse complement strand
TCACAACCACTTCGCTGTACGCCGCAATCGATTTAGGCTCGAATAGTTTTCATATGCTGGTTGTACGCGAAGTGGCGGGAAGCATCCAGACGCTCACGCGTATTAAACGCAAGGTGCGTCTGGCCGCTGGACTCAACAGCGACAACATTCTCTCCGCTGAAGCCATGGAACGCGGCTGGCAATGCCTGCGCTTGTTTGCTGAACGTCTGCAGGATATCCCGCAACCGCAAATCCGCGTGGTCGCCACGGCAACATTGCGCATCGCGGTAAACGCCGATGTCTTTATCGCCAAAGCGCAAGAGATCCTCGGCTG
>NZ_SZWM01000482.1:0-193 GCF_005280805.1 Citrobacter sp. TBCS-14 | reverse complement strand
TTGCCCACACCACTGGCGGAGCCGATCAGCGTCTGGTCGTTGATATTGGCGGCGCCAGTACGGAACTGGTTACCGGCTCCGGCGCCCAAACAACCTCTCTGTTCAGCCTGTCAATGGGCTGCGTTACCTGGCTCGAACGGTACTTCACCGATCGTAATCTGGCGCAGGAAAATTTTGACGAAGCCGAGAAAGC
>NZ_SZWM01000628.1:0-233 GCF_005280805.1 Citrobacter sp. TBCS-14 | reverse complement strand
GGCGTTATCAGAATACCGGGCAGGTTTGTGCCGCAGCGAAACGCTTTATTATTGAAGAAGGGATTGCGGCAGAATTCACCCACCGTTTTGTTGCGGCAGCCAGTGCACTGAAAATGGGCGATCCGCTAAATGAAGAGAACGATCTCGGCCCAATGGCACGTTTTGATCTGCGGGATGAACTGCATCAGCAGGTTGAAGATTCACTGGCTCAAGGGGCGCGCTTACTCCTCGGT
>NZ_SZWM01000592.1:0-232 GCF_005280805.1 Citrobacter sp. TBCS-14 | reverse complement strand
AATGGGGTTTGCCCGCCATGTTTCCACGCACGTGATTTTCCTGCATCAGGGGAAAATTGAGGAAGAGGGCGACCCGGAGCAGGTATTCGGTAATCCGCAAAGCCCGCGTTTGCAGCAATTTCTCAAGGGCTCGCTGAAATAAGTGAGTTGCCCGGAGGCGTTACGCTTTCCGGGCCTACCGCTTTAACGCGCTGTACTCCAGACGATAAACCCAGTCGTCATACGCTATGCC
>NZ_SZWM01000323.1:0-233 GCF_005280805.1 Citrobacter sp. TBCS-14 | reverse complement strand
TATTGATGCAAGCATACTTGACCGTATGGCTCAGGAAATCAAAGAGCTGGTCGAGCTGGGAATCCAGGTTGGCGTAGTGATCGGTGGTGGTAACCTGTTCCGTGGTGCTGGTCTGGCGAAAGCAGGGATGAACCGCGTCGTGGGCGACCACATGGGCATGTTAGCCACCGTAATGAACGGTCTGGCGATGCGCGATGCGCTTCACCGCGCCTATGTGAACGCTCGCCTGATGT
>NZ_SZWM01000322.1:0-233 GCF_005280805.1 Citrobacter sp. TBCS-14 | reverse complement strand
TTTGCCGTCTGTAATGCAGCGCAACTGCTCCACCACCAGACCCACGTGATGATCGTAAAGGTGAATACGGCTTTTCATCGCCTGCTGAACCGCATGCCAGTCGGCATGTTCAAAACGCTGCTGCGCGCCGGAGGTGACTTCCAGAAAACGCCCGTACTGGGCGTCGAAACCTTGCAAAATCGTCTGAGCAATCAGTAATTCCAGGCCACGCGTCATCGACTTCTCCCATCCGG
>NZ_SZWM01000958.1:0-233 GCF_005280805.1 Citrobacter sp. TBCS-14 | reverse complement strand
TTTTACCTACCCCCGGCGGCCCAACCAGACACAGGATCGGCCCCTTGATTTTGTTCACACGGCTTTGGACCGCGAGATACTCAAGGATACGGTCTTTGACGCGTTCCAGACCGTAATGGTCGGTATCGAGGATTTCCTGCGCCTGACGCAGGTCTTTTTTGACCTTGCTACGCGCATTCCACGGCACCTGTACCATCCAGTCGATGTAGCCACGCACGACCGTCGCTTCTGCC
>NZ_SZWM01000892.1:0-230 GCF_005280805.1 Citrobacter sp. TBCS-14 | reverse complement strand
GTGGAAGCGTCCCGGTAATAATTGATACCGCCTGTGATTGGGCGAAGCCCATCTACCTTACTGACAACGATATTGATGTTATGGACCGTCAGACGAAGCGGGACATTCTGGCGCATAACAGGTCTGTTCAGCGCAACTGCCCAAATAAAATTATTAGAGCCTCGCAATAGCGGGGATATTTACTTACAGAGGAAGCATCATGTCCGTTCGCGCTAAATTTCGCTGCCACT
>NZ_SZWM01000747.1:0-232 GCF_005280805.1 Citrobacter sp. TBCS-14 | reverse complement strand
CACATTGCTGATGAAGTGATGGTGATGTATTTGGGCCGCTGCGTGGAAAAAGGAACCAAGGATCAGATCTTCAATAATCCACGTCATCCGTACACTCAGGCGCTGCTTTCCGCAACGCCGCGCCTGAACCCGGACGATCGCCGCGAGCGTATCAAGCTGACCGGTGAGCTGCCAAGCCCGCTGAATCCGCCACCGGGCTGTGCGTTCAACGCCCGTTGCCGTCGTCGCTTTG
>NZ_SZWM01000918.1:0-232 GCF_005280805.1 Citrobacter sp. TBCS-14 | reverse complement strand
CGGAGCAGGGGGAACCGGCATGGGCACAAGATGGTAGCTATCAGGCCGTCAGGCTCATCCAGTTCCGCGTGGAATTCTGGGACCGTACGCCGCTTAAAGAGCAGCAAACGATTTTCGGCCGCGATAAACATACCGGCGCACCGCTGGGTATGCAGCACGAGCATGATGTGCCGGATTACGCCAACGATCCCGAAGGCGAGGTAATTGCACTCGACAGCCATATCCGTCTGGC
>NZ_SZWM01000395.1:0-232 GCF_005280805.1 Citrobacter sp. TBCS-14 | reverse complement strand
CAGCAGGAAGTGCGCGCCCTGAACCAATATCAGACACGCGGTGCGTTTGCCTATATTTCCGACCAGCAGAAAGTGTATGCCCGCTTTTTCTGGCAGCAAACTGGCCAGGATCGCTATCGCCTTCTGCTAACCAATCCGTTGGGCAGTACCGAACTGGAACTGAACGCGCAACCGGGCAACGTGGAACTCGTCGACAACAAAGGGAAGCACTACACCGCTGACGACGCCGAAG
>NZ_SZWM01000929.1:0-231 GCF_005280805.1 Citrobacter sp. TBCS-14 | reverse complement strand
GCGGGATGAGCGGCGAACGGGTACCGGGAAAGGTGATTTTTGAAACCCAGTCCACCCACAAGATGCTGGCGGCGTTGTCACAGGCTTCGCTGATCCACATTAAGGGCGACTATGATGAAGACACGTTCAACGAAGCCATTATGATGCACACCTCCACGTCTCCGAGCTACCCGATTGTGGCATCGATAGAAACGGCGGCGGCAATGCTGCGTGGCAATTCAGGCAAGCGGT
>NZ_SZWM01000481.1:0-19397 GCF_005280805.1 Citrobacter sp. TBCS-14 | reverse complement strand
GCATGACCAGACCATCACCGTGGCGCATGACCGCAGCATCACGGTGCGCAACGACCAGACGCTGAAAGTGAAGAATGACCGGACAGTCAGTATCAGCCATGACGACGGGCTGTACGTGGCAAATGACCGGAAAGTGACGGTGGAAGGAAAGCAGGAGCATAAAACCAGCGGGGACCATATCAGCCTGGTGGAAGGCAGCCACAGCCTGGAGGTGAAGGGCGACCTGGCGCGGAAGGTGGCGGGTGCGCTGGAGATAAAGGTCCGGGGCGACATCGTGCTGGAGAGCAGCAGCCAGATAAGCCTGAAAGTGGGCGGTTCGTTTGTGGTGATCCATCCCGGTGGCGTGGACATCACGGGGCCGAAGATAAACCTGAACAGCGGGGGAAGTCCGGGGACGCCGGTTCAGACACAACGACCTGCTGTTCTGAAGACCTTGCCAGACGATAACAATAAAAATGCTGAGCAGAATGATAACGAAGATAGGGGAACATCTGACAAGTCAGTGTGCCAGGAGTGTCTGAAAAAGGCACAGGAAGCCGCCGCCGCTTTTGTGCCGCGTAGATAAGGGAGAAAGGCAATGACAACAGAATCGTTACGGACAACAAATATCAGCAAATATAAGATGTGGTTCAGGCAGGCTGAATCATTCAGCACAGCTTCCGGACTGGACTATATTGACGTGCTAGTAGACCAAGCTGGAACCGACCGATCTTTACAGAACACGATGCGTCAGTTGTCTCCAGCCCCTCGTTGGTTTGCTTTGTTTAGAGGAACGCCGGAATCGGGAACGATGGCGTATTCCCCGATAGTCATACGCCTACATTTCGTACTCAGCAGCCACCGGATGTGGTTGGAAAAACTGGCGGAGTATTTTGCCGATACACCGCGCTTTACTTTACTGATATCTCCCCTCGCTTTTGATCTATTGAGTCGCCATCTTCAGGCGCTATCGCAGGTTCAGTGGGAAGAGCAGACTGGGCTGCTACGTTACTACGATAATCGGGTTTTTCCTTCTCTGTTTACACACGTGTTGACTGACGAGCAGCAGAAGGCCTTTACGGATATTGCGCTGTTCTGGACTTGGATAAACCGTGATGGCGAAATTGCATGGAAAGTGGGGAGTTATTTACCCGAGCGAATGCTGGCTGACAAACCGGATATAAGCAGAGTTGATGATACTCAGGTGGGATTTATGGGGTGCATCAGTGATGCCGAGACTCTGATGAGAGAGAAAGCGGTTAGCGAAATTAGTCAGGAGAAATATTTTTTGTGTTGTCTGGATATTGCCATCAGGGCTAATGATACCGCATATTTCGGTGCGCTGCGGGATTTCGAAGAGTAACCATGTATTTTATTTGTTTTATACCAATTAGGGTAACTAGATTTCATTCTGGCTATTGCGGGAATGAATTATCTCTATAAAAGAACTGTTAAATATGAAGAGGCCTGCAATATGTCTGATGAGTTAATCCACTTTTCGAATATGAAGTCAGTCATAACAGGTTTTTTGTGGCTTATTTTAATGGTGGTTTCAGGATGTTCACGGGCGGATAATGAGGGTTATACCGCTGGTGATATTCGTGCTATCAATCATGTTAAAGATATCGGCATTAATGGCTTTTCGGTGAATGGTTACTATGTTCCCGGTTTAGGGGGGGGGTACTGCTGCATTCTGTTACCAGAAAAATGGACTCCAGATTTAAAAGCTCATATTGAGTGGGAGGTTGATCCTCGTACTGCTTCTCAATTTCCCGGTTACAAAGATAGAGAAAAATATAATGCTTGGAAAGAGACTCTTGAACATAGTTTTCAAAAGTACAATGCGATTATTAATATCCCTAAATATGGTGCTGAACGTTGCGGATTAACAGTGCATTTTCTGCCATGTAATCAGGTCAAAGTGACAACAGTTTGTGAGGGGTATGGCACCCCTACCTATCCAATCAAAGAGCCTAGAAATATGAAGGAACCTGCAATATGTCCAGTGAAATAAATCTGGTTTTTCCCTGCTTCGCACCACCTGAGTTTCCTGAAGATGGGCGATTGATACTGTCTGAAGAACAGGTAAATGCGAATTATAAAAAACAGATCAAAGAGACTGAGGATTTTAATAATCGACTTAGTGCTCAGGTTGGGGTCAGGCTGGGCTTTACGTGCAGTCAGAATTTGCATATTAGCCTATTTTTTGATGGGACGGGGAATAATGAACATAATGACACTCATAAGGCTAAACCACCACACCCAACGAACATAGCCAAACTTTATCATGCAACATATCAGGACGCGGATGGCGATGGATACTTTCGTTACTATATTCCGGGCGTGGGTACTCCTTTTCCGAAGATTGGAGAGATGGATTACAGTAGCGATGGTCTGGCATTAGCTACTGGCGGTGAAGATCGAATTAACTGGGGGTTATTGCGCTTGGTTGATGCGATGAGTTACGCCATCGATCCTGCGCATAAGCGACTGGATGATAGTGTTGCTAAAGGGTTTCTGCCGGATATGCGTGCTCACTGGCCAATTACCGGTGAGGTGAACCGCCGTAATGTTATTAACCCGTTCCTTAAAAAATTACAGGCGCAGCTTGAGCAAGCTAAACCGCACCTTCTAAATATGAAGTTATTTATTTACGGTTTTTCCCGTGGAGCTGCAGAAGCGCGGACTTTTGTTAACTGGTTAACTCAGTTGCCAGAGCCAACAATGCAGAGTGAAAGCCAGCAATTAACGCTGGCAGGATTGCCAGTCAGCATCGAATTTTTAGGTTTGCTGGATACTGTTGCTTCTGTCGGTGCTGCTCACGTATTGCCAGGAGCTGCTGGCCATATGGGATGGGCTGACAATACCCAGCAACTGCCTGATGAAAGCAAATTTTCTGGTCTGATTAAATGTTGTCGCCACTTTGTGGCTGCCCATGAGCAGCGTTTGTGCTTTCCTCTGGACTCTATTCGTCGCCCAGATGGCAGTTATCACTCTAATACTCTAGAGGTCGTTTACCCTGGTATGCATTCTGATGTCGGAGGTGGCTACCCAGCTCGTGATCAGGGAAAATAGTGTGGTGGCACAAGCGAAATTCTTTCTCAGGTTGTTTTGCATGATATGTATCTTGCTGCATTTGATGCAGGTGCTCCACTCGCTATTCAACCATCTTCTGTCTCCAAGTTAATAAAAGATATATCACCATTAAGGGTGATGGATGGTAATTCACTTTTGGAGTTTGACGTTGATTCTGAACTTGCAAAACGCTTCAACATCTGGCGACAAACCCTACTAAACACCACCTTACAAGGAACTGAAGAGGCTGATAAAAATCAGGAAGGTTATCACCCCTATCAGCTTTCCCAGACGCTTGAAAGCGCAGTTATTGAACAAATAGGCTGGATAACCGCCTGGCGTATTGGTCGTTATGCTAATGGCAGCCTTACCGCGCAATATTTCTATAAAAATGCGCCTCAGCTGGATGAAGCCGGACTTGAAAATGAGGCTGAAACGCATGATGACAAAATGAAAGATATTAAAGAAAAGCGGGCAGGTAAACAGACCGAGGATGAAAGTGATCAAGGCATCCCCGATCTTGATCCGACTAACGCACAGTACCAACTGCGAGAGGCAGCCCGTGAATTCCAGAGCGACTATAAGCAGTGGGGACGCGATATTAATGGCAGCTTCATGGAAAAAACCAAACAGGTTGTTCTTGATGTTATTCCCCAACATGCGGTCTTCCTGATTAATGGTGATGATGAAGACGCTGAATATCAGGAAATTAAGCAGGACGGTGACCGTTTATATTGCCAGCTATTTATCGATACGCTTGGAACTGGCATTCGTACCCCACCTCGAGCTGATTTACTGGCCCTTTATGACGATCAGATTCACGATTCCCGAGCATGGTTTATGCAAAGTGCGCTTGGTGGGCGTGAACCATGGGGAGGTTATTTCCGCTACCGTATGATCTACTGCGGAAATTTAGCGAATAAAAAGCTGCAACTGATCTCAGCGGAAGGCAAAGTCATTGGTGCGCAACCTACATCCAACCGCGTTATTTATCTGGTTGAACCAAAAACTGCTTATAAAGGTGAAGTTCATAAGGTTCAGGATTTAGTGACTGGGATGACGCAGACGCTGAGTACAAGTACGTAGTAACAGACCTGGTTTCACGGCTTGATGGTCCGCATGATCGGGTTCTGCAGGACGATCAAGGTTTCAGTGGACTGAATTTCATCGATTGTTTGGATCTTGTTGATAAGTACCTGCTGTAAGGCGTCGATGGATCGGCACATGACTTTAATAAAGATGCTGTAGTGCCCGGTGGTGTAATACGCTTCGGTTACTTCATCAAGGCTTTCCAGTCTGGCCAATGCGGACGGATAGTCCTTCGCGCTTTTCAGGATGATGCCGATAAAACAGCCAACGTCATAGCCCAACTGTTTGGGGCTGACGTCAATGCGCGCCCCGGTAATGATCCCTGCCTGTTTCATCTTCTCTACGCGCACGTGGATCGTCCCCGGGCTGACACCAAACTGTTTAGCCAGTTCAGCGTAGGCTGTACGGGCATTTTCCATTAGGGCGTCGAGAATGCCGCGGTCCAGATTGTCGATCTGATAATTTTCCATAGGTTTTTCTTATGTAGATTGATGACTCGCTCTATTTTAGCGGTTTATTTTAACGAATTAAAATCTAATGAGGCTTTTTGTTTGTTGATTATTGAATATTGACCGCATTCTGTTGCTTAATCATAGGCAACAGGACACAGGAGTAAACATAATGAAAACCGCTTACATTGCCAAACAACGTCAAATTAGCTTCGTGAAATCTCACTTTTCTCGCCAACTGGAAGAGCGTCTTGGGCTGATTGAAGTCCAGGCACCGATCCTGAGCCGTGTAGGAGATGGCACGCAGGATAACTTGTCGGGCTGTGAAAAAGCGGTGCAGGTGAAAGTGAAAGCTTTGCCAGACGCCCAGTTCGAAGTGGTGCATTCACTGGCGAAGTGGAAGCGTCAAACGCTGGGACAACACGACTTCAGCGCGGGTGAGGGGCTGTACACGCACATGAAAGCCCTGCGCCCGGATGAAGACCGTCTCTCTCCGCTTCACTCGGTCTATGTGGACCAGTGGGACTGGGAGCGCGTTATGGGCGATGGTGAGCGTCAATTCTCCACCCTGAAAAGCACGGTAGAGGCTATCTGGGCGGGAATTAAGGCGACCGAAGCGGCGGTAAGCAAAGAATTTGGTCTGGCACCGTTCCTGCCAGAGCAGATCCATTTTGTTCACAGCCAGGAGCTGTTAGCGCGTTATCCGGATCTTGATGCCAAAGGGCGTGAACGTGCCATCGCGAAAGATCTGGGTGCGGTATTCCTGGTGGGGATCGGCGGCAAGCTCAGCGATGGTCATCGTCATGACGTACGTGCGCCGGATTATGATGACTGGAGTTCGGCTTCCGAGCTGGGTTACGCCGGTCTGAACGGCGATATTCTGGTCTGGAACCCGGTTCTTGAAGATGCGTTTGAACTGTCTTCCATGGGGATCCGTGTGGATGCCGATGCGTTGAAACACCAGCTTTCCCTGACGGGCGACGAAGATCGCCTGAGTCTGGAATGGCACCAGGCGCTGCTGCGTGGCGAAATGCCGCAGACCATTGGCGGCGGTATTGGTCAGTCACGTTTGACCATGTTGTTGCTGCAGTTGCCGCATATTGGTCAGGTACAGTGCGGCGTATGGCCGGCGCAGGTCCGTGAAAGCGTCGACTCCCTGCTGTAAGTATTAACGCTGCCAGCGTCTGAGCAGGCGGCTTCGCATCCCGGTATCAAAGCGCCAGATATGATCGAAAATGCGCATGATGCCGGGTTTGCCATGGGCTGACATCGCAACCGCATGAAAACGGTGTTGATGCACCCGCTGTAACTCCCCAACTTTACTCACTACTTCATCAGGCAATCGCTGAGCGATAAAATCCGAAATCACGACCGCGTCAGCATCAAACCACTCCCGTCCCTGCATCCTTTCAATAATGGCGCGAAAACAGCTGGCAATATCCGTACCGCCGCGAAAACGCTGGCTTAAGAAACGGATCGCCTGCTCAATGCCCTGTGGACCAGACAGTTCGTAGCGCACAACTTCAGTCGAAAATAACATGATGTAGCAGCGGCGGTTATCGGCAAGGGCCACGCGCATTAGCGCCAGACAAAAGGCTTTCGCGCACTGCTCATTAAATCCTCCCATTGAACCCGACGTATCCACGCAGACAATAAATGGCCCGCGAGGCTGCTCGTCAAAATCCTGATGCACGACCGGGCGCTCGGTGACTTTTTCACGCCAGGCTTCGCCATGCAGGCGGTATGTCAGCAGCTGTTTTTCCACTAGCCGCCGATAGAACTCATATTCCAGTTCGGTGATGCCAAGGGTCGCCAGCTCCGGAGGGAGTAAACGCAGAATATCGTCGCTTTGTTGGATGCCATCAACCTGCTCCGGGACGGTGGCGGGTTCGCGTACCAGCGTGCGAAAGGTTTCCATTGGCGCATCTTTCCGCGGAACCGATTTGGCTTCCCGGGAGCGTCCCAACTGTTCGGCTAAGCGTTGGAGTTCGGGCTGCTGCGTCAGGAAATCACCGTACTTCACGATCAACTGGTAATCGCCGCGCTTGATTTGACCTGCGCTCATGTCCCATAAACGGCCTGCGGCGGTGTCGTTTTCCGCCAGCACCGGATCCAGCTGTCCGCTCAGCGTCATACGTTCCTGAACTTCACTGAGCAACTGTTCGCGTTCTTCTTCCAGCAACTGGTGATTCAGCGTGGTGGTTTGAATCACCAGGCTTAAACGCCAGCGTTGTAAAAACAGCGTGTGCAGCGCGGGAGTGAATGTACTGTTGCCATCAACCAATTGTTGGGCTTGCCCGGCATAGGGGGAATGTAACCGGTGCAGTAGCGTTAATATTTGCGGTAACTGGACGATAAACTGCGGGGTGGAAAGGAGCTGACTTTGCTGGTAGCACATCACTTCTTCCGTCAGTTCCGGCGGTACGCGGGTATCTTTCAGACGGTTGCGTAATGCCTCGCGCCAGCGGGGAAGATCGTTTGCTATCGCCTTCTTTAGCCGGGGGAATTTTTCAAAAAAAACCGCCAGCTGTGGGGAGGCCAGCAGCGCGAGGATCATCTCTTCGATCATCCCCTCTTCGCTTACCGCCAACATGATATTCAGCGTATCAAGCGTCAGCATTGCTGTGCCTGGCGGATCTGCTCGCCAACGTCTTGCAGGCTGGCTTCAATCCGGCCTAACCAGTCGCTATGGATAAACAGACATTTTTGCTGTTCGCTAAACCCGCGGTGCTGCTGGTGCCACTCGGTATCGAGCGCCTCAAGCTGCTCTTTTATCTCGCTGGGCATATTCTCTTTCGATGAACCCGGAAGTGCCAGGCGGGAGCCTTGTAAGCTGACGTCGCGCACGACCAGGTGCTGGTCGCTGTCGACTTCCATATTCAGCGTCTGGGCAAAGCCTATGCCGTTTAGCTTGCCGCGGATCTCACTGCCTTTGGTCAGCCACTGCTCCAGCGCGCTACGCTCAAACGCAATATGAATAACGTCCATATCATGCAGTTTTAAAGGCTTTTGTAGCAGCAACGTCACTACCGCCGTATTAACGTCTGCAGGTAAATCATAATGTGGACGACGGCTGAACATCCCACCCTGGCGAATAACGGTAAAGGCGGTTTTATCGCTCTGTTGCTGCTGTAACTGGAGGCGGCGCTGCACAATCGCGCCGAGGCGCGTTAGCATTGATTGCTGCTGCCAGGCGTGTCCGGTCATCAATATTTCAATCTGCTGCTGCATCAGATTCAGGCTTTGTGCGTCGTACCACAGGCAATCTTTCAACAGGATAAGATCGATAGGCGCAACCGCATCACGTCCGCTAAAGAAGGCGCTGGCCTGCAACAGGCGGATCGCTTTTTTCCAGCGACGGTCAGAGACGTAAGGAGCGTTGGGTAGTGCATCCAACTGCTGGCGCAGCGTATAGACCAACTCAAAGACGCGATCGGGAAGCGTGATGGTGCCGATATCTTTTTGCCACTGGTAATACTCTTCATCGGTCACCTGTAACGTTGCCGGAACAGGGTTGTCGCTTTCATCCTGCTGGCTTAACAACATGGAGCGGAAGTTGGCCTTGTCCTGCACTTTGTCCAGCCACAGGCGAATTAGCATACGGTCGTACAGTGCTTCCAGGCTGCTGTCTGCTTCAGGCAGTTCGTTGGAGGCCGCCACCAGCAGACGCATCGGGATTTTTTCCTCAAACGCGCCGTTGCGGAAGTGGCGTTCGTTAATGGCGGTCAGCAGGGTGTTGAGGATGGCCGGGCCCGCCTTCCAGATTTCATCCAGAAAAACGATTTCAGCTTCGGGAAGATAACCCGCCGTTAAGCGCTCATAGCGCCCTTCATCTTTCAGGGCCTGAATAGATAGCGGGCCGAAGACTTCTTCTGGCGTGGAGAAGCGCGTCATCAAATATTCGAAAGCGCGCGCATTTTTAAACGCAAACTTCAGCCGACGTGCAATTAAGCTTTTTGCGATCCCTGGCGGGCCGAGTAAGAACACACTCTCACCGCTAAGCGCCGCCAGCAGGCACAGACGAATGGCGTGGCTACGTTCATAGAGTCCCTTTTCCAGCGCATTGCTCAGACGGGAAATTCTTTCCGCTAATAAATGTGGGTGAGCCATAATGAAGTGGCGTCCTTTCGCCAAATGTACTGCGTAAACTGCGAGTATAGATGCTTCACACCAGTGCAGTAATAGACTGAAGGTGCGCTTATTTTTCTTTGAGCCAGATTAATCTGGTCTCATTTAGGGGTACGATTTTGCGATTAATCGTGCATACTGTGCGCCTTTTTGTGGGCCAAGGGACTACGCACACATTTCTTATATATACACCAAATCAATCAAGCTGCACGAAGACGGTAAATGAGTTATCTCCTGGGATGGGCGGAATAACGAGTGAAGCCAATGGAAGCGGCCTGAAGAATGACGTGTATAAACGAAAGACGAGTCTATGAGCACTGATAATAAGCAATCATTGTCTGCGATTACCCTTGCAGCTATTGGGGTTGTCTACGGTGATATTGGTACCAGCCCACTTTATACACTCCGTGAATGTTTGTCTGGGCAGTTCGGTTTTGGCGTTGAACGTGATGCCGTGTTTGGTTTTCTCTCGCTGATTTTCTGGCTGCTGATCTTTGTTGTCTCCATCAAGTACCTGACGTTTGTCATGCGTGCGGATAACGCCGGAGAAGGCGGGATCCTGACGCTAATGTCACTGGCCGGGCGTAATACGTCGGCGCGAACGACCTCAATGCTGGTCATTATGGGGTTGATAGGCGGCAGCTTCTTCTATGGTGAGGTGGTGATTACGCCGGCCATTTCGGTGATGTCGGCGATCGAAGGTCTGGAGATCGTGGCACCGCAACTGGATACCTGGATTGTTCCGCTCTCTATTATTGTCCTGACACTGCTGTTTATGATTCAAAAGCACGGTACTGGTACCGTGGGTAAGCTTTTTGCACCTATTATGCTGGTTTGGTTCCTGGTACTGGCGGTGTTGGGCGTACGTAGCATTATTGCTAACCCGGAAGTGCTGCAGGCGTTAAACCCAATGTGGGCGGTGCATTTCTTCCTCGAATATAAAACGCTGTCTTTTATTGCGCTGGGCGCGGTGGTGCTGTCGATCACCGGCGTTGAAGCGCTGTACGCGGATATGGGCCACTTTGGTAAGTTCCCCATTCGCCTGGCGTGGTTCTCTGTAGTGTTACCTTCGCTGGTGCTGAACTATTTTGGCCAGGGTGCATTGCTGTTAAAACATCCGGAAGCGATCAAAAACCCGTTCTTCCTGCTGGCACCGGACTGGGCGTTGATTCCCCTGCTGATCCTTGCCGCGCTGGCCACGGTTATTGCCTCGCAGGCGGTGATCTCTGGCGTATTCTCATTGACGCGGCAGGCGGTACGTCTGGGATATCTGTCGCCGATGCGTATCATCCATACTTCAGAGATGGAGTCAGGGCAAATCTATATTCCGTTCGTCAACTGGATGCTGTACATCGCCGTGGTGATTGTGATCGTCAGCTTTGAGCACTCCAGTAACCTGGCCGCCGCGTACGGTATTGCGGTGACGGGGACGATGGTGCTGACGTCTATTCTGTCGACAACCGTGGCGCGCAAAAACTGGCACTGGAATAAATACTTTGTGTTCCTGATTCTGGTGGCCTTCCTGTGCATTGATATCCCGCTGTTCTCCGCGAACCTTGATAAGCTGATTTCTGGTGGTTGGCTGCCGCTGACGCTGGGTCTGGTGATGTTCACCATCATGACCACCTGGAAAAGCGAGCGCTTCCGTCTGCTGCGTCGTATGCATGAACACGGTAATTCTCTGGAGGCGATGATTGCTTCTCTGGAGAAATCGCCGCCGGTACGCGTGCCTGGCACAGCGGTGTATATGTCCCGTGCCATGAATGTCATCCCGTTTGCGCTTATGCATAACCTCAAACATAACAAGGTGCTGCATGAACGCGTGATCCTGCTGACGCTGCGTACAGAAGATGCGCCGTATGTTCATAATGTGCGTAGGGTGCAAATTGAGCAGCTGTCGCCGACCTTCTGGCGCGTGGTGGCCAGCTACGGCTGGCGCGAAACACCAAACGTAGAGGAAGTGTTCCATCGCTGCGGGCTGGAAGGCCTAAGCTGTCGGATGATGGAAACCTCGTTCTTCATGTCGCACGAGTCGCTGATTGTCGGCAAACGTCCGTGGTATTTACGCCTGCGCGGCAAATTGTATCTGCTGTTGCAGCGCAATGCGCTACGTGCACCGGACCAGTTTGAGATCCCACCTAACCGGGTGATTGAGCTCGGGACGCAGGTCGAGATTTAACGTTACCGACGCCCTCTTTCTTCATGAAAGGGGGCGTTTTGTTTTCCCCCTCACATTTTCCTTTCTTCTGATGATACGGCTTGCGAAACGTTTCGATGACGATCACATTTTCGTAACGTCATGGTGGTTTTATGTGCATTCTTCAGACTAAACTTATCACCAGCGAAACGTTTCGCTAGTGGGGAAAGAAAATGAAGAAAGGCACGGTACTCAACTCTGAAATTTCATCGGTGATCTCCCGTCTGGGGCATACCGATACGCTGGTGGTGTGTGATGCGGGTTTACCCATCCCAAATAGTACTACGCGTATCGATATGGCATTAACCCAGGGCGTACCTTCTTTTATGCAGGTACTGGATGTGGTCACGCGTGAAATGCAGGTCGAGTCGGCCATTCTCGCGACGGAAATCAAACAACATAATCCGCAACTCCACGAAACGTTGCTCAGCCACATTGAGCAACTGCAACAACACCAGGGAAATACCATAGAAATTCGTTACACCACGCATGAACAATTCAAAAAACAAACCGCAGACAGTCAGGCGGTAATTCGCAGCGGAGAATGTTCTCCGTATGCGAATATCATTCTCTGTGCTGGCGTCACGTTCTGAGGCCATCATGAACGCATTACTGCAACTCAAAGGGATCGATAAAGCGTTCCCGGGCGTAAAANCGGTAATTCGCAGCGGAGAATGTTCTCCGTATGCGAATATCATTCTTTGTGCTGGCGTCACGTTCTGAGGCCATCATGAACGCACTACTGCAACTCAAAGGGATCGATAAAGCGTTCCCGGGCGTTAAAGCGCTATCCGGCGCCGCGTTGAATGTTTACTCCGGCCGCGTTATGGCGCTGGTGGGCGAAAACGGCGCGGGCAAATCCACCATGATGAAAGTCCTGACTGGTATCTACACTCGTGATGCCGGTTCGTTATTGTGGCTGGGGAAAGAAACCACCTTTAACGGTCCTAAATCCTCTCAGGAAGCAGGGATCGGCATCATTCACCAGGAACTGAACCTGATCCCGCAACTCACCATCGCCGAGAACATTTTCCTCGGCCGTGAGTTTGTGAATCGCTTTGGCAAAATCGACTGGAAGAAGATGTATGCCGAAGCAGACCAGTTGCTGGCTAAACTTAATCTGCGTTTTAAAAGCGACAAGCTGGTCGGTGAGCTATCGATTGGCGATCAGCAGATGGTTGAAATCGCCAAAGTGCTGAGCTTTGAATCCCGGGTCATCATTATGGATGAACCGACGGATGCGTTGACGGATACCGAAACCGAATCCCTGTTCCGCGTGATCCGTGAACTGAAATCTCAGGGACGCGGCATTGTCTATATTTCTCACCGCATGAAAGAGATTTTCGAAATTTGTGATGATGTGACGGTGTTCCGCGATGGGCAGTTTATTGCCGAACGTGAAGTGGCCTCACTGACCGAAGATTCACTCATTGAAATGATGGTGGGACGTAAGCTGGAAGATCAGTACCCGCGGCTGGATAAAGCACCTGGCGATGTGCGCCTGAAGGTCGATAACTTGTGCGGCCCTGGAGTGCATGATGTGTCATTCATGCTGCGTAAAGGTGAGATCCTTGGCGTGTCGGGTCTGATGGGTGCTGGACGTACCGAATTGATGAAAGTGCTGTACGGCGCGCTGCCGCGCACCAGTGGTTACGTCACGCTTGACGGGCATGAAGTGGTTACGCGTTCTGAACAGGATGGGCTGGCCAACGGCATCGTCTATATTTCTGAAGACCGCAAACGCGACGGCTTAGTGCTGGGCATGTCGGTGAAAGAGAACATGTCGTTGACCGCATTGCGTTACTTCAGCCGTGCGGGCGGCAGTCTGAAACACAAAGATGAGCAGCAGGCGGTGGGCGATTTTATCCGTCTGTTCAATGTGAAAACGCCCTCGATGGAACAGGCAATCGGCCTGCTCTCCGGTGGCAATCAGCAAAAAGTGGCGATTGCGCGTGGTTTGATGACCCGGCCCAAAGTGCTGATCCTCGATGAACCCACGCGCGGCGTGGACGTTGGGGCTAAAAAAGAGATTTACCAGCTAATCAACCAGTTTAAGGCTGATGGGCTGAGCATCATTCTGGTCTCTTCGGAGATGCCAGAAGTATTGGGCATGAGCGATCGCATTATCGTCATGCATGAAGGGCATCTCGGCGGTGAATTCACTCGCGAGCAGGCCACTCAGGAAGTATTAATGGCTGCCGCTGTGGGCAAGCTTAATCGCGTGAATCAGGAGTAAAAAAGATGACTACCCAGGCTGTTTCTGGTCGCCGTTATTTCACTAAAGCATGGCTTCTGGAGCAAAAGTCGCTCATCGCTCTGTTAGTGCTGATCGCGATTGTTTCCACCATGAGCCCCAACTTTTTTACCGTTAATAACCTGTTCAACATTCTCCAGCAAACGTCGGTTAACGCCATCATGGCCGTTGGTATGACGCTGGTTATTCTGACGTCGGGTATCGATCTGTCTGTGGGTTCGCTACTGGCGCTTACCGGTGCCGTTGCTGCTTCGATTGTGGGTCTTGAAGTCAACGCGTTGGTGGCCGTTGCCGCTGCGCTGGCGTTAGGTGCGGCGGTTGGTGCCGTGACTGGCGTTATTGTGGCAAAAGGCCGCGTGCAGGCGTTTATCGCCACGCTGGTGATGATGCTGCTGCTGCGCGGCGTCACCATGGTGTACACCAACGGCAGTCCGGTAAACACCGGCTTTACCGACAATGCCGATCTGTTTGGCTGGTTTGGTATTGGTCGTCCGTTAGGCGTCCCAACGCCAGTATGGATCATGGGGATTGTCTTCCTGGCCGCGTGGTACATGCTGCACCATACCCGTCTGGGCCGATATATTTATGCGCTGGGCGGTAACGAAGCGGCAACGCGTCTGTCCGGTATCAGCGTCAATAAGATCAAAATTATCGTTTATTCACTCTGTGGGCTGCTGGCATCGCTGGCAGGCATCATTGAAGTGGCGCGTCTCTCCTCAGCGCAACCGACGGCGGGTACCGGCTATGAACTGGATGCTATCGCGGCGGTGGTATTAGGCGGCACCAGCCTGGCTGGCGGTAAAGGACGTATTGTTGGTACGCTGATCGGCGCACTGATTCTCGGTTTCCTCAATAATGGTTTGAATTTGTTAGGTGTTTCCTCCTATTACCAGATGATCGTTAAAGCAGTGGTCATTTTGCTGGCGGTACTGGTAGACAACAAAAAGCAGTAACAACGACTACAGGACATCTTAAATATGAACATGAAAAAACTGGCTACCCTGGTTTCTGCTGTTGCGCTGAGTGCCACCGTGAGCGCGAATGCGATGGCAAAAGATACCATTGCGCTGGTGGTCTCTACCCTTAACAACCCGTTCTTTGTCTCTCTGAAGGATGGGGCGCAAAAAGAAGCCGATAAGCTGGGTTATAACCTGGTGATTCTGGACTCGCAGAACAACCCGGCGAAAGAGTTGGCGAACGTTCAGGACTTAACCGTGCGTGGAACCAAAATTCTGCTGATTAACCCAACCGACTCCGATGCCGTGGGTAATGCCGTGAAGATGGCTAACCAGGCGAAAATTCCGGTGATCACCCTGGACCGTCAGGCAACCAAAGGGGACGTTGTCAGCCATATTGCGTCTGATAACGTGCTGGGCGGTAAAATTGCCGGTGACTACATCGCGAAGAAAGCAGGCGAAGGTGCGAAAGTTATCGAACTGCAGGGTATTGCCGGAACATCGGCGGCGCGTGAGCGTGGCGAAGGTTTCCAGCAGGCCGTTGCGGCACACAAATTTAACGTGCTGGCTAGCCAGCCGGCAGATTTCGACCGTACCAAAGGTCTGAACGTTATGCAGAACCTGCTGACCGCACATCCTGATGTGCAGGCCGTATTTGCTCAGAACGATGAAATGGCACTGGGCGCGCTGCGTGCTCTGCAAACGGCGGGTAAATCTGATGTGATGGTGGTTGGATTTGACGGTACGCCTGATGGCGAAAAAGCGGTAAATGATGGCAAACTGGCTGCGACCATCGCTCAGTTACCGGATCAGATTGGCGCGAAAGGCGTTGATATTGCGGATAAGGTACTGAAGGGCGAGAAGGTTCAGGCTAAATATCCAGTTGACCTGAAGCTGGTCATCAAGCAGTAATAGCGATTCAGGCCGCTCGCGACCTGATGGCGACATAAATACGCCATCCTCAGAGCGTTGAAGATGAAAGCGTAAAAAGAAAAGCAGGGCACGCGCCACCCTAACCCGGTGGCGCACTTTGACTTGGAATTCCGAACATGAAAACCGCAGGCAACCTCGTTGTACTTGGCAGCATTAATGCCGATCACATCCTTAACCTTAACTCTTTTCCGACACCTGGCGAAACCGTAACCGGTAGCCACTATCAGGTCGCATTTGGCGGAAAAGGCGCGAACCAGGCGGTTGCTGCGGGTCGTAGTGGTGCGAATATCGCCTTCATTGCCTGTACAGGAGATGACGATATTGGTGAGCGTGTACGTAAACAATTAGCCAGCGATAACATCGATATTGCGCCTGTTAGCGTGATTTCTGGCGAAGCGACCGGCGTGGCGCTGATTTTTGTTAACGCAGAAGGCGAGAACGTTATCGCTATTCATGCCGGGGCGAATGCCGCACTTTCTCCTGCGTTAGTGGAAGCTCAACATGACCGTATTGCGCAGGCCTCGGCCTTACTGATGCAGTTAGAGTCGCCCATTGAAAGCGTACTGGCTGCGGCAAAAATTGCGCGTCGACATAATACGACGGTCGCGCTTAATCCGGCTCCGGCTCGTGAACTCCCTGACGAACTGCTGTCGCTGGTAGATATCATTACCCCGAATGAAACGGAAGCTGAAAAGCTGACCGGGATCCGGGTAGAAAACGATGAAGATGCCGCTAAAGCAGCGCTGGCGCTGCACGCAAAGGGAATTCACACCGTACTGATTACCTTAGGAAGTCGTGGTGTGTGGGCTAGCGTAAACGGTGAAGGTCATCGTGTTCCTGGTTTTAAAGTGGACGCCGTTGATACCATCGCTGCCGGTGATACCTTTAACGGTGCGTTAATTACCGCGTTACTGGAAGAGACACCGTTGCCTGAGGCGATTCGCTTTGCGCATGCGGCCGCGGCGATTGCGGTAACGCGTAAAGGTGCACAACCTTCCGTTCCGTGGCGCGAAGAAATTGAGGCGTTTTTAGGTCAGCAGAGGTAACGCTTGGCTACAATGAAGGACGTTGCCCGCCTGGCGGGTGTTTCCACGTCGACGGTTTCTCACGTCATTAATAAAGATCGCTTTGTCAGCGAGGCTATCACCGGAAAAGTTGACGCTGCGATTAAAGAGCTTAACTATGCGCCTTCCGCGCTGGCGCGTAGCCTCAAGTTGAATCAGACTCGCACCATTGGCATGTTAATCACAGCCAGTACCAATCCCTTCTATTCAGAACTGGTACGCGGCGTTGAGCGCAGCTGTTTTGAGCGCGGCTACAGTCTGGTTTTGTGCAACACCGAAGGCGATGAACAGCGCATGAATCGTAATCTGGAGACACTGATGCAAAAGCGGGTGGACGGCTTACTGCTGCTCTGCACCGAAACCCATCAGCCTTCCATGGAGATCATGCAGCGCTACCCTTCTATTCCCACCGTGATGATGGACTGGTCACCCTTTGAAGGGGAAAGTGACCTGATTCAGGACAATTCCCTACTGGGTGGCGATCTGGCAACTCAGCATCTCATTGATAAGGGTTTTACGCGCATAGCTTGTATTACCGGTCCACTGGATAAAACGCCGGCACGTTTGCGGCTGGAGGGATACCGGGAAGCGATGAAGCGTGCAGGGCTGGATATTCCTCAGGGCTATGAGATCACCGGTGATTTTGAGTTCGGCGGTGGGTTTGAAGCCATGCAAACGCTGTTGTCACATAACCAGCGACCACAGGCCGTTTTTGCGGGCAATGATGCAATGGCTGTGGGGGCGTATCAGGCTCTGTATCAGTCAGGATTGCGCATTCCGCAGGATATGGCGGTCGTGGGCTATGATGATATCGAACTGGCGCGCTACATGACGCCACCGCTCACCACTATCCACCAACCGAAAGATGAACTGGGTGAGCTGGCCATCGACGTATTAATCCACCGCATGGCGCAGCCCGCTTTACAGCAACAGCGCCTGCAGCTTACTCCTGTTCTGATGGTGCGGGGGTCGGTTTAGACTTATGCCGATCATTGATCAGGTTGCGGCCATCTTTGGCTTTTAGCAGCATGAACATCAGCGCTGATATCACCGTAATCGCGCCCATCGTAATAAAGGTATAGTGGAACTGTTCTACCGTATTGGTTCCTTCCATGCCTTCATAGACACGCAGTACGGCGGCGCTAATCGCCACCCCTAAGCTGATCGACAGCTGCTGCGTGACGGCTAACACGCTGTTGCCACTACTGGCATTATCATCGGTTAGATCCGCAAGGGTAATGGTATTCATTGAAGTAAACTGGGTGGACATTCCCATACCTAAAATGAACAGCGGCAGGATCAGCATCCAGACTGGCATCGCGGGAGATTGCAAAGAGAACTGCGCAATCATCAGGCCGATAAATACCGTGACGCCGACCAGCGTGGTGCGGTAGCCAAGACGACGCAGAACCTGCGTCACCATCGATTTCGCCAGAATAGATCCCAGCGCCGTCGGCGCCATCATGCAACCGGCTATTAGCGCCGGGTAGCCAAAGCCTACCTGCAACATCAGCGGCATTAAGAAAGGGACACACCCCGTTCCCAGACGTGTGGCAAGGTTTCCCGCGATACCGACCGAGAAGGTGCGGGTCTTAAAGATTGGCAGAGAAATTAACGGTGTGGGATGGCGGCGCGCGTGGCGGATGTAAGCGAGCAGCAGCAAAATACTGCCAAGAATAATGCTGAGAGCGACCCAACTGGCGACAAGCTTTTCACCGAACAACTCTACTCCGCTAGAGAACAGTACCAGACTCAGACCAAAGAGAAAGAAGCCAGTCATATCAAAACGGCGGCGCGGCGTCGTGAAGTTAGGCATATATTTGCGGGCGTAGAAGATGCCGGCGATGCCAATCGGAATATTAATCAAGAAGATCCAATGCCAGCTGGCCCACGTGACCAGTACTCCGCCCAGGACCGGACCTAAAATGGGTCCCACCAGTCCCGGCATAGTCACGAAGTTAAGGACCGGGAGCAGCTCACTGCGCGGGTAGGCGCGTAATAGCGCCAGGCGGGCAACCGGCATCATCATTGCACCACCAATGCCTTGTATCACGCGGAAAATAACCAGTTGGGTTAAAGAGCCGGAGAGTGCACAGGCAAGTGAACCCAGAGTAAACAGACTCACGGCAATCATAAAGATACGTCGGGTGCCGAAGCGGTCAGCCAGCCAGCCACTTACCGGGATCAACATCGCTACCGTCAGGGTGTAGCTGATAATGGCAGACTGCATGGCGAGTGGGGAGCGGTTGAGGCTGTGCGCGATGGCGGGTAACGCAGTATTAAGGATGGTGGCGTCTAATGCCTGCATAAAAAAGGCCATGGCTGCGATCCATGGCAGTCCGGCCATACTGCGCGATTTCTTTTCAGGCATGTTATTTATCCGGGAGATCGTTAGGAGCTATCAGCAATGCCTGACAGGCGGTGAAGGCGCGATCGCCATCGCTCTCCTCTATGGCATCGACAATAGCCTGATGCAAATCCAGCTTTACCACGTCGTTATAGGTAATAGAGGTAAAATAGGTCTGATAAACGGAATGGAATAACGAGGCAAAGGAGATCAGAAATGGATTCGCGCTCATTTCATAGATGTGCTCATGCCAGGCGATATCAACCTCAATCCAGCGCTCGCGCTTAAAGTTCCTTTTCAGCTCGACCATCTCTTCCATTAACGTAGTCAGATGTGCTTTTTGTTCTGCTGTGCCGATAGTCGCCGCCAGTAAACAGGCTTGAGGCTCCAGGCTAATGCGCATCACCAGAAAATGTTTGATGACCTGAGGGAAATTATCTTCCGTCATCCACCAGGTGAGCAGTTCCTGATCGAGAAAGTTCCAGTTTGCTTGTGGCATAACGCGAGTACCAATACGCGGGCGCGGTAATACCATACCTTTTGCCGTTAATGTCTTTACCGCTTCCCTTACCGCTGTACGGCTCACACCGAACTGGCTGCCCAGTTCTATTTCACCTGGTAGGATGGCGCCTGGCGCGTACTCACCTTTTAATATTCGCTGAGCCAGCTTTTCGGCCAGAACATAGGAAAGGTTTTTCTGTGCGGCTAGCTGTTGGGCATTTAAAGGCATGAATGTTCTTCCTTACTCTTTCTCTTATTCATTAGTATGCCATCAGGAAGTGTGATTGCGGTTGCAAAAACGGCAGATTGCTTATTTTATGGCATGTTAAAGACAGTTTTGGTGAAATAACGCGCACTCAGAAAGTTATTTTAAATTTCCTCTTGTCAGCCTGAAATAACTCCCTATAATGCGCCTCCACTGACAC
>NZ_SZWM01000970.1:0-231 GCF_005280805.1 Citrobacter sp. TBCS-14 | reverse complement strand
CAATGATGACCAAATCATTAAATGTTACTTTGAACATTCAAAACTAAATAACAATTCTTCTAACTTCTAAACCATAAGCATTTTATATTTGACTCTTTTGGTAAAGTCCTCGAGCGATTAGTACTGGTCCGCTCCAAGTCTCGCAACTCTTCCACTTCCAGCCTATCTACCAGATCATCTCTCTGGGCTCTTAATTCTTACGAATGGGTAATCTCATCTTGAGGTGGGCTT
>NZ_SZWM01000972.1:0-231 GCF_005280805.1 Citrobacter sp. TBCS-14 | reverse complement strand
GGTCAACAAATTCAGCCAGTGCGCCTGGTATTCAAAGTTGCGTAGAGCTTGTTGGATCTCCTGCTCTGAACGGTTTTCTTGCTGTGTGACGTGCTGCAAAAAGGACTCGCGTAGCCAGCCATCAATCCACGTCTGGTCGAGGAAATCTGCGATCTCATTATCGTGCCAGGCCAGCGCAAATCGCGTGCCATTCAGCAGATCGTTCTCATTGGGCGTCAATGCTGCCGGGGC
>NZ_SZWM01001134.1:0-231 GCF_005280805.1 Citrobacter sp. TBCS-14 | reverse complement strand
AGTTGATTTGGGCTGTGGCGCACGAAATAGTTGGCGCGACAGCGCGACCAGATATGGTGCAGCGCTTCTTCGTCAATGTTGTCCATTCGCAGTAGTGCCAGCGCCTGCAGTTGATGATGGCGCACACGCTCGCGCATATCCGGCGTGTTTTGCATTCCACGACGCAGCTGTTTTTCCGTGGCGAAGTATAATTCGCGCAACAGGCTTTGCTTCCAGCTATTCCACAGTGTT
>NZ_SZWM01001051.1:0-231 GCF_005280805.1 Citrobacter sp. TBCS-14 | reverse complement strand
TTTATTTATTACACAGAGTAAAATAATTCAGTTAGTTTTTGTTTGACGGCTATCACAATTCAGCTGTGGATGGCCGAAAAACTCGCACATTCCGATAAAATGAGTATCTGAATGTTTCCAACTGGTTATTCACCGCCCATTTAATGGCGGTGAACTTTACTCGCTTTGTTTATTAATTACGAGCTTTAAAAAAACTCAGTTAGCGTACTGATTGCAGGCGAGAGGCGTCGA
>NZ_SZWM01001132.1:0-231 GCF_005280805.1 Citrobacter sp. TBCS-14 | reverse complement strand
GCGCATATCGCCGGGCTGGCCGTCGGTCTGGCAATGGCATTTGCTGATACTATTCATGTGCGAAAACGAACGTAATTTCAGGGAACCATAATGAAGCAAACACAACGACATGACGCGATCATCGAACTGGTAAAAAAACAGGGATACGTCAGCACCGAGGAGCTGGTGGAGCATTTCTCCGTCAGCCCACAGACGATTCGCCGCGATCTCAACGATCTGGCCGATCAGAAC
>NZ_SZWM01001133.1:0-231 GCF_005280805.1 Citrobacter sp. TBCS-14 | reverse complement strand
ATCCAGATAGAGATACGACGCTTTTTAAAGTGGTTCACCACCGCCGCAATAGTGCTGTGCGCTTTGGCGCGGTTATTTCTGTCGATCAACAGATTACCGGTGAGCCAGTACAGTTGTCCGAAGAAAGGGATCCACAACAGGCTTTTTTTACCTACTGTGACCGTCGGTGGCTGAACGATATTCGCTGCGGTAACCATGTCATAGTTATTCTGGTGGTTACAAATATAGATA
>NZ_SZWM01001026.1:0-231 GCF_005280805.1 Citrobacter sp. TBCS-14 | reverse complement strand
CACCGCGTTCGCGCAGCAGTTTTGCCAGTGCCACCACCTGCTGACGCATTTCGCGATAGCTAAACTGATAGCGGGCATCGGCCAGCGCCGGGGCATCCGGTGTTTTATCGGCCTGTTGCGCCACCAGCGCGCTCAGCGTAGTGGACGGGATCTCCACGCTCGTGTCGTTAATCTTCGCCAGCCGCTCATGTTCTGTCGGCAACAACATTTCGGCGTCGCCGCAGCATAGCG
>NZ_SZWM01001028.1:0-230 GCF_005280805.1 Citrobacter sp. TBCS-14 | reverse complement strand
AGTCGTTGAAGTCCGCTGCCTGCACCTCCTGACCAACTACTTCATCCCATGTTGGTAGCGTGACCGGAATTTGTGGTGTCCCTATTTCTCCCGTTTCAAGTACAGGACGGAATAACGATGTCCCCCTGCAATCGCTGTTATAGCGCAGATGAAATGTCTCTTTCGCCTCTACGACGCGCGAGTCGGCACGCCAGCCAGCGACGGCAGAGCAGGTAACGGGTTGGCCGATG
>NZ_SZWM01001001.1:0-230 GCF_005280805.1 Citrobacter sp. TBCS-14 | reverse complement strand
GGTGGGGTCAGCAACACCAGCCAACTCCCGGCGCGGAGCGTGCCGCTGAGTGCGGCAAACGCCGCCGCGTCAAATCCCTGTCCGGCGTCGAAAACCGCATGACGAAACTCGCGCCCCAGTAACGTTTGCAGCGCCTGTGGTGTGCAACCTGGCTCTGCGGGGGCTGTTGCCCCTACCCACAGCCAGTCGCCGGGCAATGTTTTGCGTAGCGCTAACGCTTGCGCCTGGCA
>NZ_SZWM01001007.1:0-230 GCF_005280805.1 Citrobacter sp. TBCS-14 | reverse complement strand
GAGATATCATTATGAAACGCTCAACTTACGCTAGCTGAACACACATTTTGACGTCCGCTTTTGGCACAAAGCAGACTGGCGAGCCGACTCCTGCCAGATATGGGAAGCGTAGCCTGAAGCAGATTAGTGTTAACTTATAAAAAACTTGAGATCTATATCACCATAACGAAACACCAATCCGTTTTCTTTCATTCACGTTTTAAGCCCTGTGGTTAACGCTACAGGGCTTT
>NZ_SZWM01000480.1:0-542 GCF_005280805.1 Citrobacter sp. TBCS-14 | reverse complement strand
CTGGCAGAGAAGAGTTAGCACGCACGATGCTGGTAGTCTGGTCAGGCGCATCGCCACCGGCACGAGGCTGAGCGATAGGCTTAAAGACGCTCAGACGAACGCCTTTGCGTTCCATAGCACGGATCACGCCAAGGCTGACGCTGGTCAGGNTGGTTCCGGTAGGGATCAGCATAATAATACGGGACACGGTTTATCCTCTTTCGTTACCGTCGATTTCGACGGGTTACAAAACAGCACCGCCAGCTAGGCTGGCGGTGTGAAATCAGGCAGTCAGACGGCTCGCGTCTTGCGCGATAACCAGTTCTTCGTTGGTTGGGATAACCACCGCAGGACGGGTACCTTCTTTGTTGATGAAACCAGATTTGCCGAAACGTGCGGCCAGGTTACGTTCGTGGTCAACTTCGAAGCCCAGAACGCCCAGTTTGCCCAGAGACAGTTCACGAACCATCGCGGCGTTTTCACCAATGCCACCGGTGAAGACAACCGCATCCAGACGACCATCCATCAGCGCGGTGTAGGAACCGATGTATTTCGCCAGACGG
>NZ_SZWM01000074.1:0-497 GCF_005280805.1 Citrobacter sp. TBCS-14 | reverse complement strand
ATATAAACGATGAATGCTCTGCCTCGCACTGGACTGCGCCGTATCACGCTTGCTTCTGCTCTCGTCCTCTCTGTCAGCCTGCCGGCTTTCGCCCAGGATGCGTTAACGCTGTATACCACCCGTGAACCGGGCCTGATTCAGCCCCTGCTTGATAGCTGGACNATGCGTTAACGCTGTATACCACCCGTGAACCGGGCCTGATTCAGCCCCTGCTTGATAGCTGGACGAAAACCAGCGGTATAAAAGTCAGCACGGTCTATATCAAGGACGGCATGCTTGAGCGTGTTAAAGCGGAAGGTAAAAACTCCCCTGCCGACCTGCTGATGACCGTTGACGCTGGGAACCTTATCGATTTAGTCGAAGCGGGTGTGACACAACCCGTGGAGTCAGAAGCACTGAAAGCGGCTATTCCGGCCAATCTCCGCGGTGCGGATAATCAGTGGTTTGCGCTGTCAATGCGTGCGCGAGTGTTGTACGCCGAGAAGTCAATGCCAATC
>NZ_SZWM01000124.1:0-230 GCF_005280805.1 Citrobacter sp. TBCS-14 | reverse complement strand
CTATCACGAAAAAGCACACATTTAAAACACAATGGGCAACTCTTCGGTGCTTTTATTTTCTATGTAAAGTATTTAGTTAAGAAATACCAAACACAGAAAAAACGCTAATGCATTGATATTATTGTCTTTTAGGAATGGTTATGTTTCTGGCATATTCCATAAAAAGATCGGTTTTTATGACCATAACCATTCCGTTTTTAGCCTTCCACTGCTGAGATTACCAAGCGGGA
>NZ_SZWM01000125.1:0-230 GCF_005280805.1 Citrobacter sp. TBCS-14 | reverse complement strand
GCCAATCACCACCACGCTGGACATAATAAACAGCAGTCCCAACAGCGTGGCGCCTACCTTCAGCCAGTTACGAAAATCCACCCGACAAACGCCTAACGTTGCCATCAGTGATGCCGACGTAGGATAGATAATATGACTGAATCCGTCACCAAACTGGAATGCCAGAACGGTGACCTGACGGTTGACGCCAACCAGATCGCCCAACGGTGCCAGTAGCGGCATGGTCAACG
>NZ_SZWM01000398.1:0-226 GCF_005280805.1 Citrobacter sp. TBCS-14 | reverse complement strand
TCACAGTTTTTTTCATATCGAAGGATCTCCCGGTATTCGATGACGGTCTTTTCGATACCCGCATCAATGAGCGAATTTAAGCGACTGGCGTTTTCCGCAACCTGATTAAACCGGTTGAAGTTGAAAGCCTGAGTGGTTATTACCGTCGCTTGCAGCGCGTTATCACTGCGCAAAACCCGGTTATCACTCTGAGTCTTTTCCAGCGCTGTGCTACTGCGCGCCAGTA
>NZ_SZWM01000401.1:0-230 GCF_005280805.1 Citrobacter sp. TBCS-14 | reverse complement strand
CAACATGCGGGTGGGTTAAATGTGGCGGCGGCCAGCGTGAAAGGCGCGCGTCAGGTGGCGCTTGAGCAGGTGCTGGCGTGGAACCCGCAGGTGATTTTTGTTCAGGACCGATATCCGCAGGTGGTCAAAGAGATCCAAAACGATCCTAACTGGCAGGGAATTGACGCGGTGAAAAATCATCGTGTCTGGCTGATGCCTGAATATGCCAAAGCCTGGGGTTATCCGATGCC
>NZ_SZWM01000132.1:0-229 GCF_005280805.1 Citrobacter sp. TBCS-14 | reverse complement strand
GGGGGCAAGCCCCCGGTGATGTACAACAGTCTTACAGGCCGAGCAGGCCGACAGCGTAGCCCGCGATACCGATGACGAAAAAGCCAACGATGATCCACAGTGGGTTCACTTTCTTACGCAGAAGCCACATACAGGCGAAGGTCAGTAGCAGAGGAACCAGGCCCGGCATCAGCTGATCAAGGATTGTCTGCACAGTGGTCACGCGCGTTTGGCCATCCTGACCGGTGAT
>NZ_SZWM01000133.1:0-230 GCF_005280805.1 Citrobacter sp. TBCS-14 | reverse complement strand
CATGTTTTCTCTTTCCGCTAGACAGATGTCAGAATTTTCGGCCTGGAAAGGGAAAACTTTATGGAATTCGTGCTAACTGAATCGATCTCAGCATCGACGATTCGTCGATCCCCGCAGTCAGCCCAGGATCTAAAGGCGTTTATCAGTGATCTCAATCACATAATTATCCCCACTCACCGGCACCAGGAACCGCTCACTGACACTTGGGACCGCTTAAGCTGACATACAAC
>NZ_SZWM01000127.1:0-230 GCF_005280805.1 Citrobacter sp. TBCS-14 | reverse complement strand
GCTGGGATTTGATCCTCAAACCGGAGAATCTGGAAAAACTCAAAAGCTGCGGTGTCTCTTTCCTCGATGCGCCTGAAGAAGTGTTTGCTACTGTGCTGAACTATTTGGGTAAAGATCCAAACAGTACCAAAGCGGATGATTACACCGGGCCGGCAACCGATTTGTTGTTGAAACTGCGTCCGAATATCCGTTATTTCCACTCCTCGCAATACATTAACGATCTGGCAAAT
>NZ_SZWM01000128.1:0-230 GCF_005280805.1 Citrobacter sp. TBCS-14 | reverse complement strand
GGCGGATACCGACCTGTGGATCGAAGTAGAAAAAGACTTCACCACCTACGGCGAAGAGGTCAAATTCGGCGGCGGAAAAGTGATCCGCGACGGCATGGGCCAGGGGCAAATGCGCGCCGATGCATGTGTGGATCTGGTAATAACCAACGCGCTGATCGTCGATCACTGGGGGATCGTGAAAGCGGATATCGGTATCAAAGCCGGCAGGATCTTCGCCATCGGCAAGGCAG
>NZ_SZWM01000129.1:0-228 GCF_005280805.1 Citrobacter sp. TBCS-14 | reverse complement strand
GGCACAGCAGCGCTGGCGTCGTAGTCTCAACAGCGGTCAGGGGCAACACCAGCCCGACCATATTCTCTTTGCCGATCTTCATCGCCCGGGCAATTCCGTGGTGCTGCGCTTTACACGCGGCAATCCACTTTTTCTTTCCGGTGATAAACCCGGAGGTCGGCGCGTTAAAGGCTTTTGCCCCGCTGTAGACCACCATATCCGCCCCGCTCGCCACCCAGGCGTGTAAAT
>NZ_SZWM01000130.1:0-229 GCF_005280805.1 Citrobacter sp. TBCS-14 | reverse complement strand
GTTGTTTGTCGATCCAGATGTGCGTGGTAGTGGTGTGGGTAAGTTGCTGATTGAACATGCTTTATCAATGAGTTCAACGCTAACAACCAACGTTAACGAACAGAATGAGCAGGCAGTTGGATTCTATAAGAAGATGGGATTTAACGTGACAGGACGTACAGAAGTGGACGATCTCGGACGGCCATACCCGTTACTCAGTCTCGTACACGGGTAGCCGTACTTATTGCCT
>NZ_SZWM01000587.1:374-570 GCF_005280805.1 Citrobacter sp. TBCS-14 | reverse complement strand
CCATGACGAGTTACACGCCGATGTACCGGCATTCGAGCAAAAGCATGGTACGCAGCTTGAGTTGCTACTGCGTTTTATGGATCGGGCGCTGGCGATCGGCGTAATTGCGAAAGCTTAAGAAGTATGGAGACCGTATGAATCTGGACAATGTTTTAAAGTTTTTTGCGCCTAAAGGCATGCACATATCAGATACCAG
>NZ_SZWM01000587.1:0-188 GCF_005280805.1 Citrobacter sp. TBCS-14 | reverse complement strand
ATAACATGGCTCAGCGAATACGCGAAAGAGAGAGCACCTTTCGCCATACGTCGTCTGGCTGGTAAGAAATTCCCGCTCTGCATGCTGATCTTGGCTAAGTTCGCCTACAACGATTACGCATCATCGGCGGCTGACTCTTATGACTGCCCCGCGTGCAACGGTAAGTGCCTGGTGGAAAAGACCAGCAC
>NZ_SZWM01001310.1:0-229 GCF_005280805.1 Citrobacter sp. TBCS-14 | reverse complement strand
CGTACAACTGGCCGCCACGGGCACGCACTTCTTCAATGTTGGATTTCAGTTTTTCCAGCAACTCGTTGTTCGGTGCAACCACGATAACCGGCATATCCGCGTCAATCAGCGCCAGCGGACCGTGCTTCAGCTCACCAGCGGCATACGCTTCTGCGTGAATATAAGAAATCTCTTTCAGCTTCAGGGCGCCTTCCAGCGCAATGGGGTACTGATCGCCACGACCAAGGAA
>NZ_SZWM01000228.1:0-229 GCF_005280805.1 Citrobacter sp. TBCS-14 | reverse complement strand
TAACCCTAAATACCCCATCCAGAGAAGATTGGTTATCGCAACTTGCCGATGTTGTGACCGATCCTGATGAACTTCTGCATCTTTTGAATATAGACGCAGATGAAAAACTGTTGGCCGGACGCGATGCGAGACGGCTTTTCGCCCTGCGCGTTCCGCGTGCGTTTATTGCCCGCATGGAAAAAGGCAATCCAGACGATCCGCTTTTGCGTCAGGTACTTACTTCTCAGGA
>NZ_SZWM01001334.1:0-229 GCF_005280805.1 Citrobacter sp. TBCS-14 | reverse complement strand
GTATTTATTAGAAGCTAAGTCATAATAAACTTTCGCGTCCCCAATTACTTCACTAGATCCAGCTCCGTGTTCATATAGCAATGGATATCGTTCTCTAGCAAACTCAATGCAGTTAGGGGTCAAGATAATACCGTTACGATTCTCTACGCCAACTTCTGAACCAATGCCTTGGAACGACTTAGAACCGTCCTCGTTTTCAGTTACTTTAATTTCAGCACTATTGGTTATT
>NZ_SZWM01000233.1:0-229 GCF_005280805.1 Citrobacter sp. TBCS-14 | reverse complement strand
AAGGTGAGTGCCATCACAAAAGTGTGAATCTTCGTGTGGTCATTAATTCGATTCAGCAAAGCCAGTGCTGGCGCGGCTTGCCGTGAGTTTTACCTCTTTGAGAGTAATTTTTTTGTCATCATTTGTTGATCTAACTCACGAAAATATCTTCAGCGTATGGAAATTGGTGTGATAACTTTGACAACATCAAAACATAAGCAATCTGACGCACTCGCTGAGAGGAAGACGA
>NZ_SZWM01001333.1:0-229 GCF_005280805.1 Citrobacter sp. TBCS-14 | reverse complement strand
CAAAGCGTGCGCAAGCTGGATAACAACACGGTTGAATTTCGTCTGACTCAGCCAGATGCCTCCTTCCTGTGGCATCTGGCGACACACTATGCCTCTGTAATGTCGGCTGAATATGCCACACAACTGGCCAAACAGGATCGCCAGGAATTACTCGACAGGCAGCCCGTCGGTACCGGACCGTTCCTGCTTTCAGAAAACCGCGCGGGGCAATATATTCGTCTACAACGTC
>NZ_SZWM01000231.1:0-229 GCF_005280805.1 Citrobacter sp. TBCS-14 | reverse complement strand
AAGTTCTTCAATTTTAGCTTTAAGGTCATGAGCACTTGATTCTTCCTGTTGCAATCTCCGCCATTCAGTAGGGTTATAAAGTTCAGGGTTTCCAGCCTTAGCAACCATCATTGCTACCAAGCTATCTTTATCAAGTTCTTTCTCTTTAACCTTTACTTTTTCAACGTTTCCGTCAGCGTCATATATTGTTTCTGTTTCTTTTAGCGTTCTGACTGTCAGTTTGCTCGCT
>NZ_SZWM01000288.1:0-229 GCF_005280805.1 Citrobacter sp. TBCS-14 | reverse complement strand
CATTGACCACGGTTTTCTTCTTCGCACGATAGCTGTCGCCGTCGGTTGTTGCTTCAGCCAGCAGGTTGACATCACGCCCGGCCAGCAGACCCACATCATTTTCCGCTGCCAGCCCGGCCGCGTGAGAATTAATATCCTGACCCGCTTTCAACACCAGATTGTCACCCGCTGAGACGGTGGTACGGGAAAGCCCGGTGCTGTGCGATTCACTGCCGCCGTTACGGCTATT
>NZ_SZWM01000230.1:0-229 GCF_005280805.1 Citrobacter sp. TBCS-14 | reverse complement strand
TACAGCGGCCATTTGATTGACTTTAACGTGCGCGCCGAGCGTATGGGCTGGTTGCCGTCCGCACCGCAGTTGGGTACTAACCCGCTGTACATTGCGCGTGAGGCGGAAAAAGCTGGGATGACACCCGTCGATTACACCGTTAAATCTCTGAAAGAAGGTTCTATTCGCTTTGCGGCAGAACAACCAGAAAACGGTAAAAACCATCCGCGTAACCTGTTTATTTGGCGTT
>NZ_SZWM01000654.1:0-229 GCF_005280805.1 Citrobacter sp. TBCS-14 | reverse complement strand
AAGTTCTTCAATTTTAGCTTTAAGGTCATGAGCACTTGATTCTTCTTGTTGCAATCTTCGCCATTCAGTAGGATTATAAAGTTCAGGGTTTCCAGCTTTAGCGACCATCATGGCTACTAGGCTGTCTTTGTCTAACTCTTTTTCTTTAACCTTTACTTTTTCAACTTTTCCGTTAGCGTCATAGATTGTTTCTGTTTCTTTTAGCGTTCTGACTGTCAGTTTGCTCGCT
>NZ_SZWM01000229.1:0-229 GCF_005280805.1 Citrobacter sp. TBCS-14 | reverse complement strand
ATAAACCAACAGCAGGGAGCTTGAGGTTTATTATCGCGATGGAATGCCCTGCCATGTGTAGGGGTACGAATAATGGAGCTGACGATGAAACAATCACTTGCCTTATCCTCACTGCTGTTTTCTGCCGGACTGGTAGGTACAACGGCGCAGTCTGCCGAGTTCGCCAGTGCTGACTGCGTTACGGGCCTGAACGAAATTGGCCTGATCTCTGTCAGTAACATTGCAGGGA
>NZ_SZWM01000588.1:282-568 GCF_005280805.1 Citrobacter sp. TBCS-14 | reverse complement strand
AGGCCTTATTGAAAATGCATGCCCCGCACGCCAAAGTGCTGGCAGCCAGTTTCAAAACGCCGCGTCAGGCGCTGGATTGCCTGTTGGTCGGCTGTGAGTCCATCACGCTGCCGCTGGATGTCGCTCAGCAGATGATTAGCTCTCCAGCCGTTGATGCTGCCGTGGCGAAGTTTGAGCACGACTGGCAGAGCGCATTTGGTCGCACGTCGATCTGATGCTGTTGCCGAGTGGCGCTAACGCTTACCCGGCCTACGTTCGAGCCGTTGTAGGTCGGGTAAGGCGAAGC
>NZ_SZWM01000588.1:0-215 GCF_005280805.1 Citrobacter sp. TBCS-14 | reverse complement strand
CTGGCAGGTCATGGCGTCGTACATGACGATTTTTCCAGACGCCGGTTTACCGTAGCTTGCCAGCAGCTTAATGGCTTCCATCGCCTGTAACGATCCGATCACGCCGATTAGCGGGGCCATCACGCCTGCCTCGACGCAGGTCAGGGCGTTTTCACCGAACAGACGGCTCAGGCAACGGTAGCAGGGCTCGCCTTCCTGATACGTAAAGACGGTAA
>NZ_SZWM01000093.1:0-229 GCF_005280805.1 Citrobacter sp. TBCS-14 | reverse complement strand
AATAACCAATAGTGCTGAAATTAAAGTAACTGAAAACGAGGACGGATCGAAATCGTTTCAAGGTATTGGGTCAGAAGTTGGGGTAGAGAATCTTAACGGTATTGTCTTGACACCTAACTGTATCGAGTTTGCTAGAGAACGATATCCATTGCTATATGAACATGGTTCAGGATCTAGTGAAGTCATTGGGGACGCGAAAGTTTATTATGACTTAGCTTCTAATAAATAC
>NZ_SZWM01000094.1:0-228 GCF_005280805.1 Citrobacter sp. TBCS-14 | reverse complement strand
CCCTGCTGACGGGCAAAAATAAAGTAACCCAGATCGCACTGACGCAGTAGCGCCAGATAGGCATCAAACTCCAGCTTTTCACTGAGAATTTGCAGGTTATCGGCGCTAAATAACGCCAGACCCGCCTGGCGCACTTCTTCAATATAGCCTGCATTATTTGCCGGGTAACCCATTGGCACAATCACGTTAACCGTGTCGCCGAACTGCTGATGGACAGCACGCAGCGCG
>NZ_SZWM01000091.1:0-228 GCF_005280805.1 Citrobacter sp. TBCS-14 | reverse complement strand
GTCAAACATCACGTCACCGTTATCAGCAACGTAAGCGTGACCTTTGGCAATCAGCTGTTCGGTGATTTCGATAATCTCGGCGATATGGTGCGTCGCGCGCGGTTCAAGATCCGGGCGCAGAATATTCAGCGCATCGAAATCGTTGTGCATTTCCGCAATCATGCGATCAACCAGCGCCACAAAGCTCTCGCCATTTTCATTCGCGCGCTTAATGATTTTGTCGTCGAT
>NZ_SZWM01000092.1:0-228 GCF_005280805.1 Citrobacter sp. TBCS-14 | reverse complement strand
AGCGGTGAAAGCCAGTGGATTACCTCACCACAGGCGCGCCGCGATGTGCAACGCTTGCGCGCGCAAAGCCATGCCATTTTAACCAGCAGTGCTACGGTGCTGGCAGACGACCCTCAGCTTACTGTGCGTTGGTCGGAGCTTGGGGAGTCTACCCAGGCGAGTTACCCGCAGGAAGAGCTGCGCCAGCCAATCCGCATTGTTCTGGATAGCCAGAATCAGGTCACGCCG
>NZ_SZWM01000089.1:0-228 GCF_005280805.1 Citrobacter sp. TBCS-14 | reverse complement strand
GTACACCGCACGTGATGTGCGCTTATCTGTACGACGTTGCCGGCCTGTTCTCTGGCTTCTACGAACACTGCCCGATCCTCAGCGCTGAAAACGAAGAAATTCGTAACAGCCGCCTGAAACTGGCACAGCTGACGGCGAAAACCCTGAAGCTGGGTCTGGATACGCTGGGTATCGAAACCGTAGAACGCATGTAATCACCTCGAGTGATGTGAAAGCCTGCGCTATGTC
>NZ_SZWM01000090.1:0-228 GCF_005280805.1 Citrobacter sp. TBCS-14 | reverse complement strand
GCCCGTTCCAGCCCCGTTGCCCGCATGCCATGGAAATCTGTAACAGTGCTCCGCCACTGGAAGAGTTTAGTCCAGGCCGTCTGCGCGCCTGCTTTAAACCGGTGGAGGAACTGGTATGAATGCGGTAACCGAACAACGAAAAGTACTCCTCGAAATTGCCGATCTGAAAGTCCATTTCGACATCAAAGATGGTAAACAGTGGTTCTGGCAACCGTCGAAATCCCGCTG
>NZ_SZWM01000087.1:0-228 GCF_005280805.1 Citrobacter sp. TBCS-14 | reverse complement strand
CACGCTGTGACTGACTGATAACGTGGCTGAGATCGGGCTTGTTGTACTCATCCATGCTGTCCGCGGCAATCAGGGTCAGCGGAACAGCCGCATCCTGTTTACGGATATTTTTGACTAACTGGCGGGCGGCAAAGCCCGAACCAATGATGACAATTCCGTGGCTCATTTTGCCTCCGTTGCCAGTACGTCAAAGACGTCTTTACCTAGTGAACATTCTGGACACAGGAA
>NZ_SZWM01000088.1:0-228 GCF_005280805.1 Citrobacter sp. TBCS-14 | reverse complement strand
ATCCGCATATTCCCGCGCCAGCGCAAACAGCTGCGGCATGGCGGTATTCGCCAGCGAGGCCAGCAGCACACCGCAGGTGATCAACGTGAGATAATGGCGATTAAACGCAAACAGCAGCGCGTTGCCAATCGCCATCAGGCAGCAAAACATGATCAGCTTGCGCCGATCGCCCTGGCTGTCGGATCGTTTTGCAAGCCCGAGGCTAACCACGATCCCGGCAATCGCATT
>NZ_SZWM01000086.1:0-227 GCF_005280805.1 Citrobacter sp. TBCS-14 | reverse complement strand
AACTGCAAATGATGGGCGACGTGTTCGCTTAATGATCGTTGAAGTGGTTCGTACTGCGCTGCAGCAATTTTCCAGTGTGACATAATGATTTCCTTTTCATAGTGTCTACAACCATCCTTAAATAGTAGATTAAGAATGTACTTATACTGTAGCAGGCATCATGTAAGGAATTGTAACTTAATATAAGGTTTATTTAACTTTAGGCTCGTAAGGTAAACGTGACAGGG
>NZ_SZWM01000597.1:0-228 GCF_005280805.1 Citrobacter sp. TBCS-14 | reverse complement strand
CACCAGGTTAACCAGCACATAGGCGAAGGAGACCACCACGGCAAATCCCATCACGGCCGGGAAATCAAGCGCCTGAATAGAGGTCACAACCCAGGCGCCCATGCCCGGCCAGGCAAAGACCGTTTCGGTCAGTACCGCGCCATAGAGCAGATCGCCCAGGGCCAGACCCAGCACGGTTATTGACGGAATCAACGCATTCGGCAGTGCATAACACAAAATGATGTACCA
>NZ_SZWM01000583.1:0-494 GCF_005280805.1 Citrobacter sp. TBCS-14 | reverse complement strand
ACAGTAATCCTTGGTGGTATCATTGCTAATATGCCTGAGGAAAAGCGCGACGCCGTTCGTAAGTTTGCTTTGTCACGTATTGATGAAAGAATTGAAGCTGAAAAATCAAAGGAAAAACCAAATCAGGACATTATCTCCATGCTCGTTGATGCCCGAGAAAAGGCCATTAATTCTCTTGGGTGACTTTATTCCTTTGTAACGCGTTTTGAATCAGTGANTTTGTAACGCGTTTTGAATCAGTGATTCCAAATTATTCTTGACGCCGTCACTGGAAGAAAAAGCGGTTGGATTCTGGGCCGCTTTAATAATCTGCGCGGCAACATTTTGAGCATGCCCTTTCGCCCGCTGATTGTACCCTTCCAGAGTAAGTTCTGGCGTTAAGTCTTCGCTGTACTGGATAGTAGCTACGGTTGCTTTGCCAATTTTCACCGACACGTCACTACCAATGCACTGCGTAGATGACATGGCCAAATTTTCTCCGAAGGAAATTCTTA
>NZ_SZWM01000201.1:0-228 GCF_005280805.1 Citrobacter sp. TBCS-14 | reverse complement strand
CGTCTTGAAGATAATACGGTGTTGACTGCTAAACAGATTCAAGAATTACAAAAAAGGAATGCCCAACTAGAGGAAGAAAATCTGATCTTAAAAAAAGCGAGTGCCATATTCATGCAAAACTCCAAGTAAGATTGAAAGCCATCTATAGACTCCGATTTGAACACACGACAGTTATGCTCTGTCGTGTTTTACATGTCAATCGTTCCACCTACTATAACTTCATAAGCA
>NZ_SZWM01000200.1:0-228 GCF_005280805.1 Citrobacter sp. TBCS-14 | reverse complement strand
CATGGCATCGGCTCAGCGACGCTGAGCTGGCTCATCTGAACGCCATGCTACCGACACCGCCTGCGCATCATCCACATTATGCTTTTCGCTTTATCGATCTTTTTGCTGGTATTGGCGGAATTCGTCGCGGTTTTGAAGCGATTGGCGGGCAGTGCGTGTTTACCAGCGAGTGGAACAAGCATGCGGTGCGCACCTACAAGGCGAATCACTACTGCGATCCTCTGCAGC
>NZ_SZWM01000193.1:0-228 GCF_005280805.1 Citrobacter sp. TBCS-14 | reverse complement strand
CGTCTGATGACCCTGGAACAGGGCAAACCGCTGGCGGAAGCCAAAGGCGAAATCACCTACGCCGCTTCCTTTATTGAGTGGTTTGCCGAAGAGGGCAAACGCATTTATGGCGATACGATCCCTGGCCATCAGGCCGACAAACGCCTGATCGTCATCAAGCAGCCGATCGGCGTTACCGCCGCGATTACGCCGTGGAACTTCCCGGCGGCGATGATCACCCGCAAAGCC
>NZ_SZWM01000192.1:0-228 GCF_005280805.1 Citrobacter sp. TBCS-14 | reverse complement strand
CCGCCGTCACGCCTTCCTGACCTAAGCTTTCGATCAGCACCTCAACTTCCGGGTAGCTTTCCACTGCACCTACGCGAGCCGGGAAGCGCTGCGCCGTCATCATGTGGTCAAGACAGGCATAGGCAGCAAAGGCGTGATGGCTGGCCCCGTGCCCCATAAAGACCACTTTTTCATTTTCGCCAAGCGCCGGCATCTGCTGTTGCAGCGCCAGCATCAGTTGTGCGTAAT
>NZ_SZWM01000195.1:0-228 GCF_005280805.1 Citrobacter sp. TBCS-14 | reverse complement strand
CCCGTCAAAGCATCTCTGATTTCCGAGGGATTCAAACGTCCGCCGGTATTACCTTCAACCACTGGAAAATCTTCCCCGAACTGCGCTCGTACTTCCTCTACCGTTCTGCAGGGTGCCAGTCCACTCAGATTGGCACTGGTAGAAACTAATGGCTTGCCATAAGCCTGGCACAATGCAACCACCAGCGGGTGATCCGTGACGCGCACGGCGAGCGAATCAAAACGACCG
>NZ_SZWM01000194.1:0-228 GCF_005280805.1 Citrobacter sp. TBCS-14 | reverse complement strand
GCTGGAATACCAACCCTATTTTCTCAGCACGAAAACGGCGACGCCCCTCTTCATCCAGTGCGGCAGCATCAATCCCATCTAAAAACACCTGACCTTCTGTCGCGGTGTCCAGGCAGGTCAGAATATTCATCAGTGTCGTTTTACCCGAACCAGAAGCGCCCATAATCGCGACAAACTCCCCCTGCACTATTTGCAGGTTAATGTCATCTAAGGCGGTAACATCGCCGA
>NZ_SZWM01000197.1:0-227 GCF_005280805.1 Citrobacter sp. TBCS-14 | reverse complement strand
TGCCATCTGGCTGACGCCGTTCTATATTTCGCCGCAGGTTGATAACGGCTACGACGTCGCGGATTACCTGTCTGTCGATCCGGCCTACGGTACGCTGGAAGATTTTGACGAACTGGTGGCGCAGGCGAAAGCGCGCGGTATCCGTATTATTCTCGATATGGTGTTTAACCACACCTCAACCCAGCATGCGTGGTTTCGTGAGGCGCTGGATAAAGACAGCCCGTATC
>NZ_SZWM01000196.1:0-227 GCF_005280805.1 Citrobacter sp. TBCS-14 | reverse complement strand
TTCAGATCCTTGCCATAATCCCCCTCTTTACCTAGCAGGTGCGCCATATCCGGTGTTGCAGGATTTGCCGCTTTTTCGTCAACATTTTTCGAGTTAACCCCCATCTCTTCGGCGTTCAGCATAGCGAACAACGTCCAGCGAACAATCGAGAACCACTCGTCGTCACCACGACGTACGACTGGCCCCAGTGGCTCTTTAGAAATAACTTCTGGCAGTACAATCCATTC
>NZ_SZWM01000199.1:0-227 GCF_005280805.1 Citrobacter sp. TBCS-14 | reverse complement strand
GATTCGCTTGATGAGCGTATTTCCCGTGAAGAAGAGCTGCGCCGTCACGATCAGAATGTAATTGATGAGCAGGAGCCGGAACAGCGCCAGCGCCAGAACACCCCTGAGATGCAGGCAGAAGAGCGTCGCGCTGCTGCTTTTGACCGCCTGCTGCGTCATGGCTTTGGTGAACTGACGGCGGAAGAACGCCAGGCCGTTAAAGAGCTTCGCGCTCAGGGCACCACCCC
>NZ_SZWM01000198.1:0-227 GCF_005280805.1 Citrobacter sp. TBCS-14 | reverse complement strand
AAGCCAGGCGGCAGCTGCATTCCGGAAGAAACAGAGGCCATCTTCTCTTTCTGCGTCTCTTCAATGCGACGCGCCGCGTCGTTGAATGCCGCAGCAACCAGGTCTTCCAGCATCTCTTTGTCGTCTTCCAGCAGGCTTGGATCGATCTCCACGCGACGGCAGTTATGCGCGCCGTTGATGGTCACTTTTACCAGACCCGCGCCAGATTCGCCGGTCACTTCCAGCTT
>NZ_SZWM01000584.1:0-570 GCF_005280805.1 Citrobacter sp. TBCS-14 | reverse complement strand
ACCTTGCCGGATGGCGACGCACCGCGACTGATCCCGGCCTACCTTATTAGCAAGCGTAGGCCGGACAAGCGAAGCGCCCCGGCAAAACTTATCAGGCAATATTCAGATATTTGTGGGTTTGCATCGACAAACGCCAGTTACGCGCAATACAGGTATCAATACACAAACGCGTCGCATCTTCTTTCTGACTGATTGGCTGTAGAGCGATGATGCGTGGTTTTTCGTCGCTCAACGTGGCCAACAGTTCATCCAGTGCTTCAATATCGCGAACGCGACCAACCGGATGTTTGATTTCATTCGCGCGCNCAATATCGCGAACGCGACCAACCGGATGTTTGATTTCATTCGCGCGCTCCAGCGCCTGCGACAGCACATCATAACCGCCGCGCATATTTACCTTCGGCGATACGGTCACCCAGGTATTCGGCGTACAGCGTACTTCGTGAGTACCACTGGTCTCAATCTGGCAGCTAAAGCCGTTCTTTTCCAGCAGGTCAGTCAGCGGCATCAGGTCATGAATGCAGGGCTCACCACCGGTTATCACCACATGACGGGCGGTATAGCCCTGAC
>NZ_SZWM01000326.1:0-227 GCF_005280805.1 Citrobacter sp. TBCS-14 | reverse complement strand
CGAGGTGACGTGACGTTATGCAACCGACCAGAAGGCGGGGCGGAGGCCTCGTTTACACTTCACCGTCACTTCACATAACTTCAAATTCCCCGCACATAGCTGTTCTACCTTGCTGATATCGCAAAGGAGAACGCTATGTTTAAATCCCCCCTGTTTTGGAAAATAGTCACCTTAGGTGGCGCTATGCTGCTGCTGTTAATTCCACTGACGATGATCAGGCAGATTAT
>NZ_SZWM01000811.1:0-224 GCF_005280805.1 Citrobacter sp. TBCS-14 | reverse complement strand
ATCGCGTCGCATACCGGCGATATGCTGAAAGTTGCCGGTAATGCCAGCGGTAATTTTGTGCTGGATATCAAAAACACCGGCCGGGAGCCAGTATCCGCGGGTGCACCACTTCAGGTTGTGCAGACCGGTGGCGGTGATGCCGCGTTTACCCTGAACGGCGGAAAAGTAGATGCCGGGACCTGGGAATACGTCCTGAGTAAGGAAAATACTAACTGGTATCTGAA
>NZ_SZWM01001277.1:0-227 GCF_005280805.1 Citrobacter sp. TBCS-14 | reverse complement strand
CAGCGAAGCCAGCGATGAGCTGCGCCACTATTGCGATCGTCTGGATTTAGACCCTAACCGTTTGTTCGAGCTTGAACAGCGAATTTCTAAGCAAATCTCTCTGGCGCGTAAGCATCACGTCGCCCCTGAAGCACTGCCACAGTTTTACCAGTCCCTGCTTGATGAGCAACAGCAGCTTGACGATCAGGCTGATTCGCTCGAAACCTTAACCCTGGCGGTAAACACGC
>NZ_SZWM01001278.1:0-226 GCF_005280805.1 Citrobacter sp. TBCS-14 | reverse complement strand
CTGTACTGCCATGGGACGATAGCGGCCAATTGATGCGTCTGTTGTTTTTGCGCGAAGCGCCGTTGTTGTCGCAGCCCCAAAATCATCATCGTTTCCGGCACGCTGCCCCGATACCTGGTAGGTTGAAAAACGTTCACGAATGCTTTTCTCGGTATCGCAGGAAATAACGTTTTTACCCAGCACCAGAGCTGTATGAGCCCGCGTGCTACCAATGCCGCCGATAACA
>NZ_SZWM01001279.1:0-227 GCF_005280805.1 Citrobacter sp. TBCS-14 | reverse complement strand
CGCGGAAGGTGTTAGCAAAGTCCTGCGCGGTGGCGCGAAGTTCCTGCGTCATGGCATTCAACGTCAGCAACGTTATGTTGCTGAAGCGATCACCGAAGAGTGGCGTATGGCCCCTGGCCTGCTTGAAGTTGCATGGTTTGCGGAAGAAACGGCAGCGGTTGAGCGAGCGGTCGAATCTCTGGCCAGACGGCTGGAAAAACTGGAGGCCAAATGACGCCAGGAGAAGT
>NZ_SZWM01001280.1:0-227 GCF_005280805.1 Citrobacter sp. TBCS-14 | reverse complement strand
ACCACCGGTGGCAACGCCCTGAAATTCTATGCGTCTGTTCGTCTGGATATCCGTCGTATTGGCGCGGTGAAAGAAGGCGACAACGTGGTAGGTAGCGAAACCCGCGTTAAGGTTGTGAAAAATAAAATTGCAGCGCCGTTCAAACAGGCTGAATTCCAGATTCTTTACGGTGAAGGCATCAACTTCTACGGCGAACTGGTTGACCTGGGCGTGAAAGAGAAGCTGAT
>NZ_SZWM01001281.1:0-226 GCF_005280805.1 Citrobacter sp. TBCS-14 | reverse complement strand
CTACCAGGGTATCTAATCCTGTTTGCTCCCCACGCTTTCGCACCTGAGCGTCAGTCTTTGTCCAGGGGGCCGCCTTCGCCACCGGTATTCCTCCAGATCTCTACGCATTTCACCGCTACACCTGGAATTCTACCCCCCTCTACAAGACTCTAGCCTGCCAGTTTCGGATGCAGTTCCCAGGTTGAGCCCGGGGATTTCACATCCGACTTGACAGACCGCCTGCGTG
>NZ_SZWM01001282.1:0-227 GCF_005280805.1 Citrobacter sp. TBCS-14 | reverse complement strand
AGCAGTTTCAGGTTGGCGTTAATATTGTCTTGCGCATTGTCGATAATACCGTCATCGGCCAGATAGCTTTTTACTTCGGTGGCAATCTTGGTGGTAATACCGGTTTCTTTGCCGTCACCCACCAACAGTTCACGGGTCGCTGCTGTGTTATCTTTCAGTGCCTTAGCCAGTTTTTCTTCATCAATTTTTAACTTGCCAGTGCCGCCATCCTGAGTAATGCCAATCTC
>NZ_SZWM01000383.1:0-220 GCF_005280805.1 Citrobacter sp. TBCS-14 | reverse complement strand
CACCGTTCCACCGACCAGACTCTGCAAATCTTCCACCATGCCGGTGACCATGCCATACAGGTTAGAGACCGTAAGTGTCGGACGGGCAGCACTGCCCTTGCCATTCAGTTCAAATCCCGTCCCCTGAATGGGATACGCCTGATACTGCCGCCCCTGCCAGGTGACCGGTTCACCTTTTTCGTTCTGATCATTACAGAAAAAATAACGTTCACCACCGACC
>NZ_SZWM01000818.1:0-227 GCF_005280805.1 Citrobacter sp. TBCS-14 | reverse complement strand
GATCTGCTCCATAAATGGCATCGCCATGGGTGCCGTCCAGTCATAGGTATTCAGGAAATCATTCAGGTTTTGCGCAAACCAGGCTTCACTCTCCGGTTCCAGTACCGGCATAGCATAGATATTACGGGCGGTTTGCACCTGCGGACCGCGAATATTGCGTACCGATTGCGTCAACTGCTTCGTGAAGTCGATCAGCATCTTACTTTTCAGGCGCGTCCAGCGCTCAA
>NZ_SZWM01000585.1:335-602 GCF_005280805.1 Citrobacter sp. TBCS-14 | reverse complement strand
GTCATGGAAAGGCCTAAGTAGCTATATCGGGTTGCTCGGGGCGTTAGCCGCAATGATCGTCCTATTTTCATGCCTCAGTTCTCATTTCTGGAGCATGAACACTTTCAGCACTATTGCAAATCAGATCCCCGATTTAATCGTCATGTCGGTGGGGATGACATTTATCTTAATCATTGCCGGCATCGATCTTTCCGTTGGATCGTTGCTGGCGCTTGCTGCTGCAGTCGTCAGCGTCACCTATTTAAATTTTCATTGGACGCCCTGGCT
>NZ_SZWM01000585.1:0-225 GCF_005280805.1 Citrobacter sp. TBCS-14 | reverse complement strand
GGGTGTTCTGGAAATGGCCCGCGGAGCAGCGTATCAGTTAACTGACTCGCGGACCGCGTATCTCGGTTCTATTTATGATTATTTAGCCGACCCCATTCTCTTTGGCGTCTCCCCTTCTTTTATTATCGCGATCGTTGTCATTGTTGCCGGGCATCTGGTGCTGACGCGAACCGTATTTGGTCGCCATTTGATCGGTATTGGCACCAATGAAGAAGCCGTTCGATT
>NZ_SZWM01000211.1:0-227 GCF_005280805.1 Citrobacter sp. TBCS-14 | reverse complement strand
TGGCAAGTCGGCGAACCTTATTCTTCCTGGCGCTATCGTCGGGAAGTTGGTGTCACCACTGTCTGGCGCTGTCCATTATATGTACCAACTCAGCCTTCAACGTTAAAGCGGTTGTTACATTTGGGCAGTTTTGCCCTGAGCAGTCTTTTTCCCCTATTGGCTCAGTATCGGTGGAAGCCTGAATACATTATCGGCGTGGTACCCACGCTATTCTGTACACCAGGGAT
>NZ_SZWM01000001.1:0-226 GCF_005280805.1 Citrobacter sp. TBCS-14 | reverse complement strand
GGCTACGGAACTTCAACAACCAGTGGTAGCTCACCTTATGGACATGTTGCTGTAGTCACGGCAGTTCACCCAGATGGTACATTTGACGTACAAGAAGCAGGATATGGTGGAGCCTTTCCTTGGGGGAATGTGCGTAAAAATCTAAGCCCTCAAAATGTAATTTTCACGCTTCCCAATTAGTCAACTTAGATAAACTTAATATACTAGAATGAATAGAATTAAATCC
>NZ_SZWM01000016.1:0-226 GCF_005280805.1 Citrobacter sp. TBCS-14 | reverse complement strand
CGATACCGGAACGAGCATAACCATGGAAATCGACAGCCATTGCCTGAACAGACATAATGCCTGCTGCCACAGCAACCGCCAGAGGAAGTTTGCGCAGAGTAATCATCGTTCTATCTCCTGAGATCATTGCTTTTCTTTAAACGCTTCACCTTGACGGTTTTGCGCTTTTTTTTAATGGGATACCTTAAACGCCCGGCTCTTGATGCAACCGACGACATGCAGTGCC
>NZ_SZWM01000004.1:0-226 GCF_005280805.1 Citrobacter sp. TBCS-14 | reverse complement strand
GAACTGAGAAAACGCTGCCAGTTCACGATACTGTGCCAGCGCGGTACGGATACCACCGGACAGTTTCTTGATGATCTTGGTCTGCGCTGCGCCACCTACACGGGATACGGAGATACCCGGGTTAACTGCCGGACGAATACCGGAGTTGAACAGGTTGGTTTCCAGGAAGATCTGACCATCGGTAATGGAAATTACGTTGGTCGGAACGAACGCGGAAACGTCACCC
>NZ_SZWM01000003.1:0-226 GCF_005280805.1 Citrobacter sp. TBCS-14 | reverse complement strand
GCTCCCGTCCTTCGTCACTCAACGAGTATTCAACCTTTGGTGGAACAACGGGATAAACCTGGCGAATAATCAGGCCATCCTCTTCAAGTTCACGCAGTTGCTTCGTCAGTAAACGCTGATTGATGCTGGTTAAAAACCGCTGGAGTTCGCTAAACCGAAGCGTACCGTCCTTAAATAAATGATAGAGGATCACCCCTTTCCATTTCCCACCCATGATATGCAGTGC
>NZ_SZWM01000002.1:0-226 GCF_005280805.1 Citrobacter sp. TBCS-14 | reverse complement strand
GCTGTTTCTGGGAAGCAAGCCGGAGCAGCGTCGCGAAGGTAACGTCTGGCTGGCGAATTCACTTTCTGATGCTGCACAACTGGCGGTATTGCTGATGCGTGTGGCACTGCAGAGACAGGTTCAACCGGAAGTGGCAGGTAAAGGTATTTACGGTCTGTACGCCGGCGGCACGTTGGCAGCTGAAGCCGCTATGTTGCTCTCTGCCGGGCTGGGAGTACCCGTTAGC
>NZ_SZWM01000007.1:0-226 GCF_005280805.1 Citrobacter sp. TBCS-14 | reverse complement strand
ATGCTGTGCGCCCTGATGGATGGGCGCGCCTGGACTGCAACCGAACTTAGCGCTGTGGCGGATGTGTCTGCGTCGACCGCCAGCGCGCATCTGGCGCGTCTGTGCGAACAACGCTTTGTTGTGGCGCTTGCGCAGGGCAGGCATCGTTATTTTCGCCTTGCGAGTCACGATATCGCCGAACTGCTGGAGCGCCTGATGGGCGTGGCGTGGAGCACATCCGTACCAC
>NZ_SZWM01000845.1:0-226 GCF_005280805.1 Citrobacter sp. TBCS-14 | reverse complement strand
ACCTTACTGCGTTGATGCGGTTACCCTTTTATGAGCATCTCAATACCAGCGTCAGCGTCGAGCAATATTTTGGCGATCGGGTAGACCTTTTCCATTCGGGAACGGGCTACCGCAATCCGGTGGCGGTAAACCTGGGACTGAGCTATACGCCAGTGCCGCTGATTACGGTGACCGCGCAGCATAAACAGGGCGAAAGCGGGGTAAGCCAAAATAATCTGGGATTGAC
>NZ_SZWM01000006.1:0-222 GCF_005280805.1 Citrobacter sp. TBCS-14 | reverse complement strand
TGTCATATTTCACTTCCGTACCCAGCACGGTTTCTGAGCCAGTGGATTCAAATCCTTCCGGTGGTGTCTGCTCCTGCTCTCCGGCACGGAATACCACGGTCACACCGGAGATGTTGGCATTGCCTTCACTGTCCAGCACCGGCGTACTGTTCAGCAGCACACTTTTCAGCCCGTCCATTTGTCATGGACAATGCTGGTGGCCGGGACCGAGGGAACCAGGTC
>NZ_SZWM01000005.1:0-226 GCF_005280805.1 Citrobacter sp. TBCS-14 | reverse complement strand
GGGAAGTTCATCAGGCCTGGACTTTCGTCACCGGTGGTAAAGAACTTAACCGGGTGATACTGCTCTTCACCGGCTTCATTGGTCAGAATTCGGAATGAGTGGGGATCAACAACCTTGCGGGTCTTGGTTTGCCCATCAACCTGATACTGCACTTCCTGACTGTCGAACATCCCGACGGGAACAAACAACCAACTTGCAGGGATTAGAGAAATTGAAGAGATAAAAA
>NZ_SZWM01000586.1:272-521 GCF_005280805.1 Citrobacter sp. TBCS-14 | reverse complement strand
GGCGGCAATTGTCGAGTGGAGCGCACCGATTCAGGCTCGTCGTCACTCTACCCGTGTCCATAACGCCGCAGTGGAAAAACGCCTGGCGGCGATCACCGCTCAGGACAGCCAGCGCGCCAACGCCTATCCGGTTCGTGCCGAGGCGCAGCGTGCCCGCTTTAATCTGCCGGCATGGCCGACCACGACTATCGGCTCATTCCCGCAAACCACCGAAATTCGCGGTCTGCGTCTGGACTTCAAAAAGGGCAA
>NZ_SZWM01000586.1:0-187 GCF_005280805.1 Citrobacter sp. TBCS-14 | reverse complement strand
GCTATGGCTCCCGTTGCGTGAAGCCACCGGTAGTCATTGGCGACGTCAGCCGCCCGGAAGCGATCACCGTGGAGTGGGCGAAGTATGCCCAGTCGCTGACCGACAAACCGGTAAAAGGTATGCTGACCGGTCCGGTGACCATTCTTTGCTGGTCATTCCCGCGTGAAGACGTGACGCGTGAAACCAT
>NZ_SZWM01001128.1:0-226 GCF_005280805.1 Citrobacter sp. TBCS-14 | reverse complement strand
ATAAGCAAATTGCGGATTTTCAGAAGCACTATCATACTGAGTCAACGCGTTTCCATATCCTTCCGCCGGGGATTTATCCTGACAGAAAATACAGCTCTCAGGCAGCAAATTGCAGAGCTAGCTTCAGGAAAGAAAATGATATCAGTGATTCCCAGTATTTAATTATACAAATCGGTTCTGATTTTACCCGTAAAGGTGTCGACAGAACTATCAAGGCGATTGCTTC
>NZ_SZWM01001074.1:0-226 GCF_005280805.1 Citrobacter sp. TBCS-14 | reverse complement strand
ACTGGCAAGCAGGTAGGAAAAAAACAGCAGAATATAAGGAGATCGCAGTGCCCGTAACGGTTTCGTCACCACGCGCACCACAGCTTCATTTGCCCCGATATGATCCATGTAGTGAGCAAATCCCATCAACGCCATGATCATCAGACCGAGATCGGCTGCACGTGTGCTGAACAGATCGCGCATAACTTCAAATGGATCGAGAAAAGCAATCCCGGTACTGGCAACC
>NZ_SZWM01000580.1:0-226 GCF_005280805.1 Citrobacter sp. TBCS-14 | reverse complement strand
TATCCCGAAAATCCTCTGGCCGCGCCTGCGCCTTTCCTGGCAGCGTCGTCGGCATCATATGATTACGGGTCGTATGGATTTCTGTATGGATGAACGCGGACTGAAGGTGTATGAGTACAATGCCGATTCCGCCTCGTGCCATACCGAAGCTGGCTTGATTCTCGAAAGATGGGCCGAGCGAGGCTACACAGGGCAGGGACACAACCCGGCTGAAGGGTTGATCAAC
>NZ_SZWM01001125.1:0-221 GCF_005280805.1 Citrobacter sp. TBCS-14 | reverse complement strand
AGCGCTTCCCTTCTCCCGTTCTCCAGATTTATCAGGTGGGGCTGAGGGTGAGTTCGGTATCGCTTGATCCTGAATTCCCCATCTATCGCACATATCAGCAGCGAGCCATCACAGGCTGAAAGCGACGCGTCCACAACAAGTAGCGCCCCCTGGATTATCCCTTCCCTGAAATGTGAACGCGATGCCCGCATGAAATAAGTCGCTGCGGGCTGGCTGATTAG
>NZ_SZWM01001123.1:0-226 GCF_005280805.1 Citrobacter sp. TBCS-14 | reverse complement strand
AACTTTTGTAATCAGCTGATTCCTTCGCTAAATAGCGTTCTTCGAAGATATCTGCCGGAACCGGACGGGCAAACAGGAATCCTTGCGCGACATCCACCCCTGCCTGTGATAACCAGTCGCGTTGCGCTTCGGTTTCAACGCCTTCCGCAATCATTTGCAAATTGAGACTGTGAGCCAGCTGAATAATGGCAGAAATCATACTGCTATCTTCTGGCAGGCCTTCAAC
>NZ_SZWM01001063.1:0-225 GCF_005280805.1 Citrobacter sp. TBCS-14 | reverse complement strand
GCGATCAAAGGCGGTACGGTGAAGGTTACCGGGATTGGGCGTCATAGCATGCAGGGTGATATTCGCTTTGCTGATGTGCTGGAAAAAATGGGCGCGACCGTGACATGGGGTGATGATTTTATTGCCTGTACTCGCGGTGAGTTGAATGCTGTCGATATGGACATGAACCATATTCCTGATGCGGCAATGACCATTGCGACCGCCGCGTTGTTTGCAAAGGGCACA
>NZ_SZWM01001127.1:0-225 GCF_005280805.1 Citrobacter sp. TBCS-14 | reverse complement strand
AATTTATCCTGCTGGTGCCAAACAGCAACCGGGAAGCAATTTCGGTGCTGATGACCCGTATTGCCAGCGCCGTCAAAGAACCTTTTACACTGTTTGGACATACCATTCGCGTTTCGTTAAGCGCGGGAAGCAGTCTTTATCCCGAACACGGCTCAACGTTACATGAGCTAAAAGTTAAAGCCGATACTGCGATGTATCATGTCAAACAGGCTGGCAGAAACGGCT
>NZ_SZWM01001071.1:0-224 GCF_005280805.1 Citrobacter sp. TBCS-14 | reverse complement strand
ACCAGCCTGCGGGATGCTCATTATGGAATACCAACTCACTCTTAACTGGCCCGATTTTCTTGAACGTCACTGGCAAAAACGCCCGGTGGTCTTAAAACGCGGCTTTAACAACTTTATTGATCCACTCTCCCCTGACGAACTGGCTGGGCTGGCAATGGAAAGCGAAGTCGACAGCCGGTTGGTCAGCCACCAGGATGGCAAATGGCAGGTTAGCCACGGTCCTT
>NZ_SZWM01001126.1:0-225 GCF_005280805.1 Citrobacter sp. TBCS-14 | reverse complement strand
GGAATACGTCTTATCGCAGCCGGAGGTATTGCCGCCGGCGCAGTTTTACTCCGCTTATCATGATGTCGTTGTAAACCCGATGCAATCCGGCAACATTTGTTGCCGGATTTTGTTTACATTTCCTGCCGTCCAGCACATAAACATTCCAGCCCACTATCTGGCCTTCTTTTTCTGTTGTGGTAGATTCCACGCGCATTTACGGGAAAGTGCAGCACCTTATTCTTC
>NZ_SZWM01001068.1:0-224 GCF_005280805.1 Citrobacter sp. TBCS-14 | reverse complement strand
GGCTTCTTTCAGCACATCTTCTTTCAGTCGGGTTACGCGCATCAGGGTGCGGAAGTCGTGGTTGGCGAGCAGATCAAGGTGATCGCTGATGATCAGGCGTGCTTCTTCCAGCCACGGCGTGACTTTATCAAACTGTGAAAGTTGGATCAGTAAGCAGTCGCGGAGATCTTTTGCCGCCACGCCCACGGGATCAAAACGCTGAACGCGTTTAAGCACGGCTTCGA
>NZ_SZWM01000602.1:0-638 GCF_005280805.1 Citrobacter sp. TBCS-14 | reverse complement strand
CATTCGAAGTTTGGGCGTAATGCGATGGTGAACATGGGCAGTATCAGCATGGTGGATGCAGTATATACCGACACGCTACCGCCTGCTGGCGTGATGCAGGTCATTGCTGACCATCATATCCAGTTAGAGTTGTGCTAAGCGGGTTCCAGGCCTGATACGCATAGCGCATCAGGCGTTAACTAAACGCCATACCCCATCATCTNGCTGTACCGCGTCCTGGCGGTGAGCCACGCCGAGTTTTTGGTACAAATTGCGGATGTGCGTTTTGATGGTCGTCGCGGCAACGGCCAGCTCACCGGCGATTTGCTCGTTGCTGTAGCCGGAATAAATCAGTCCTAACACCTGCCATTCGCGCTGGGTCAGCGGACTGGTGCGGATAAGCTCCGGGACTTCGGGATGGGTCAGCAGACGCTCCACGAACCCTTCATCAAAGTGGGCGAATTTGTGGCGGTGATGCTGGTTAATCTCGCGCAAAATACGCTGCGCACGATGCTGTTCAAGTTCCGGTAATGTGTTGAGCTGAATCAGCTGGCGTAACTGCTGCGCCATGGCCTCGCCTTCGATCACAAAGTGGCTGATGAACCCGGTGCGGTTCGCCAGTTGCAGGGCGTCGAGCAACACCCGCTGTGCGTCATTTT
>NZ_SZWM01000433.1:0-224 GCF_005280805.1 Citrobacter sp. TBCS-14 | reverse complement strand
AATTGCCTGATGGCGACGCTGACGCGTCTTATCAGGTCTACGGTCTGCTTTGTCGGCCGGATGAGGCTTAGCCGACATCCGGCACAACAGAACTTAGCTAAATAATGCGGTAACAGAAGCGCTGGCGAGCGAGTGGAAATGGACGTTAAATCCAACCATCGCGCCGCTGGCGTCCTTATCGACATCAATACGCTCCACATCCAGTGCGTGAACCGTAAAGATAT
>NZ_SZWM01000423.1:0-223 GCF_005280805.1 Citrobacter sp. TBCS-14 | reverse complement strand
GTGATACGCTTATCAGCCTGCAGCGCCGCCTGTTCAGCACGAGCAGCCAGTTCGATGGCTTCATCAGGGGAAACTTCCGCCGGGTGGAACAGGTCCAGATCGGGCGCCTCAAAGGCCAGCAAGTCTTTATCTGCCACGCCTGCGCACGGATCCGGCGAAGTGTAACGTGCAATGTCCAGCGCAGCCTGCACGGTGCGTGCAATTGCCTGCGGGCTTAAATCGG
>NZ_SZWM01000239.1:0-224 GCF_005280805.1 Citrobacter sp. TBCS-14 | reverse complement strand
CAGGCGCACGAGCGCAAAGCCAGCTAATAGACTATTACCACGTTAGTTGTGGTAAGCATAAAAAACCGAAGCCGTCTTCCTGGCTTCGGTTTTTTTGTTTCTTGCTCCAATTATTTGGTTCTGGTCAGTTTTAAAGCCCAGGCTCCACTCATTATCACCAGCAGTAGTAAACATAAACCAAAGGCCAGCAAACAGGCCTGTGCCATGTTCATAAAATGCCACGG
>NZ_SZWM01001203.1:0-224 GCF_005280805.1 Citrobacter sp. TBCS-14 | reverse complement strand
AGTGCTTTGGTGTTCAAGCCTTGAGCGAATCACTCAAAGAACACGGTGATTTTGTTAAACATCGACGGATCGGACTGATTGCGGGCCACTTTCACCACATCTTCCAGTTTGTCGATCTGGCTTATCATCTGCTCCAGACGCTGGTCATCATTCACCAATAGCCAGATACGGCTCTTATCACTGTCCTGAATCGGTAGACAGAGGATACCTTCCACGTTGAACGC
>NZ_SZWM01001205.1:0-223 GCF_005280805.1 Citrobacter sp. TBCS-14 | reverse complement strand
AACATTGTGAGATTGCATAATTAAAAAAATTCGCCAATAAACCGGCAACACAGCATATGAAGATAACGGGATTATCGATGAGCATAAACGAGCTGCATTCACTGGATTTATTAACCATTCCGGTCTGGATCGTTTCGCCACATACCGAAGAACTGGTGTTCGCCAATACCGTTGCACGGGAACTTATGCAGGCCCCGTGTTTCCCCCCTCTCAGAAAAGGCAC
>NZ_SZWM01001204.1:0-223 GCF_005280805.1 Citrobacter sp. TBCS-14 | reverse complement strand
GACTATGGCTACGATTCATGTAGACGGCAAAGAATATGAGGTCAATGGAGCGGACAACCTGCTGGAAGCTTGTCTGTCTCTCGGCCTTGATATTCCATACTTTTGCTGGCACCCGGCGCTGGGCAGCGTCGGTGCTTGCCGCCAGTGTGCGGTGAAGCAATATCAGAACGCGGAAGACACGCGTGGTCGCCTGGTGATGTCTTGTATGACACCGGCCACCGAA
>NZ_SZWM01000235.1:0-223 GCF_005280805.1 Citrobacter sp. TBCS-14 | reverse complement strand
GACATTGTCTGGCCAGAAGTATCACAGAGGTCTTTGATCTGGCCGGTAACGTCCAGATCCATTTCAAAACGGGCTTTTGGCGCATTTTTGAACGTAATCACCTTGCCACCACCATCAACAACAATCCCGGCGCGTGTCAGCGTGACTGACTGCCCCTGGTCATCGTAGATAGCGACCTCCCCCGTTTTGAGCCCCTTCATGCGATAGCGACGATCAGACACGG
>NZ_SZWM01000234.1:0-223 GCF_005280805.1 Citrobacter sp. TBCS-14 | reverse complement strand
ACCGGGACCGCCTGCGTTGATCAATTCATTGCCCATCGCCATCAGAACCGGTGTGGCGCGTTCTACCTGCTCCGCCGTGCCACCTGCCAGCAGTAACAGCGTTCCCGCGATAGCGTGATCGGAGGTACGTCCAACCGGGCAATCCATCATGTCGAAGCCTTTGGCACGCATATCGGCGATCAGTTTGTCGGTTTGCAGTGGGTGAATAGTCGACATATCAATC
>NZ_SZWM01001202.1:0-223 GCF_005280805.1 Citrobacter sp. TBCS-14 | reverse complement strand
AAGCGCTATAAAACAAAACTGATCGCGTATAAATGGAGGGTTACCCTCCATTTATTTAGATACTCCTTTGAACTCCATCACAAAACAACAAACATCCACACAAAACAAAATCTTAATTTATTCTTTTTATTTCAAGCAATTAATAAACAAACCCCATACAAATGGCAATTTACCTCGCTAATTTAATGTTGATTTGTTTTGTTTTAGTTGGAATTATGATTCC
>NZ_SZWM01001201.1:0-223 GCF_005280805.1 Citrobacter sp. TBCS-14 | reverse complement strand
GGGGCAAAATACGGACGTAACTGCGATCACTAAACAGGATATTAGACAGGTGATGGAAGTTGTTGAGAATTTACCTAAGCGTGTTGTCCAACCATATCGCTCGATGAATGTTCAGCAGTTGATAGATTGTGATGACGTGTCACCTGATGAGCTTGTGGGTGTTGAGGCTATCCATAAGCATCTTAAGCTCTACAAATCCTTGTTCAAAACATTTCTCACCGAT
>NZ_SZWM01000603.1:0-606 GCF_005280805.1 Citrobacter sp. TBCS-14 | reverse complement strand
CGAGAATATACAGCGTTTGCCCGGTACCGCGTTTTGACAACTCACGCGCCAGCTTCACGCGCTGCGCCTCACCGCCAGAGAGGGTCGTTGCGGACTGACCCAGTCGGATGTACGTCAGGCCAACGTCCATCAGCGTTTGCAGCTTACGCGCCAGCGCCGGAACGGCATCGAAGAACTCACGGGCTTCTTCAATCGTCATATCCAGCACTTCGTGGATAGTCTTGCCCTTGTACTTGATCTCCAACGTTTCACGGTTATAGCGCTTGCCTTTGCACTGGTCACACGGCACGTAGATATCCGGCAGGAAGTGCATCTCAACTTTGATTACGCCGTCGCCCTGACAGGCTTCACAACGTCCACCGCGCACGTTAAAGCTGAAGCGCCCTGNTGTAACCGCGCGCACGTGACTCCGGCACGCCGGCAAACAGTTCGCGCACTGGCGTAAACACGCCGGTGTAGGTTGCCGGGTTAGAGCGCGGCGTACGGCCAATCGGGCTTTGGTCAATATCGATGACTTTGTCGAAATGTTCCAGACCCTGAACATCGCGATACGGCGCAGGTTCCGCCAGCGTCGCACCGTTCAGCGCCGTCTGCGCAATTGGGAAC
>NZ_SZWM01000927.1:0-222 GCF_005280805.1 Citrobacter sp. TBCS-14 | reverse complement strand
CGCTGAGCAGCGAAGATATGGTGGCAACCTGGCCGTCAGATACCAAAGAGGGATGGTGGCGCTATCGTCTGAAAGGCTCCACGCTGTTAGGGCACGATCCTGCCGATCCGCTGAAAAAGCCGATTGATGCAGCAAAAATTCAGTCGTTCTACCAGAAATGGTATACCCCGGATGCGATGACGCTGATTATCGTCGGTAACGTTGATGCGCGTAGCGTGGCTG
>NZ_SZWM01000928.1:0-223 GCF_005280805.1 Citrobacter sp. TBCS-14 | reverse complement strand
ATCCATTCATATCCCATTGCTATTCTTTTCCCCGAATCAGGAAACATCCTGAATACCACAATATCCATTGCGTAACAATTAAGCGAAATGGGCGTTTTATTTTGCCCAGAAGACTTCAACCTATGGATGGATATTTGGAGAAGACGTGGGCAGGGGCGTTTATCTCTCTCGCGAGCAATGTCTGAAGGTTCAGGCGTTATCGCATTTCAGGAAACGGTGTGTT
>NZ_SZWM01001248.1:0-223 GCF_005280805.1 Citrobacter sp. TBCS-14 | reverse complement strand
TCTATGTGAACCCGAGCGTGATTGGCGCGTTCACCATGATCACCACCGTGTCGGCAATCCTGTTTATGTTTGTCTGGACCATCATTCTTTGCTCATACCTGGTGTACCGCAAACAGCGTCCACACCTGCATGAGAAATCGATCTACAAGATGCCGTTAGGCAAGCTAATGTGCTGGGTATGTATGGCGTTCTTTGTCTTCGTACTGGTGCTGCTGACTCTGGA
>NZ_SZWM01000924.1:0-223 GCF_005280805.1 Citrobacter sp. TBCS-14 | reverse complement strand
CGCCCATACCGACCGATCGTACCGCCTGCACCAGTTCTTCTGGTCCACAGCGTTTGGTCAGATAACCGCTGGCACCGGCATCCAGCGCACTTTGCACAAACGTGGGTGAGTCATAGATGCTGAGAATGATGGCGCGAAAACCGGGTTTTTGCGCCCGCAGCCGTTTTAGCAGACTCAGACCATTTTCATCCGGCATGGCGATATCCATGACCGCAACATTGAC
>NZ_SZWM01000925.1:0-223 GCF_005280805.1 Citrobacter sp. TBCS-14 | reverse complement strand
CGGTTTCTATCTGTTGATGGGCGGGATTGTCTGCTGCATTCTGTTCTGCTATCTGTCTCACCGCGGGGCGCTGGAACTCGAACAACAACGAAAAAATGCCCAACAACAGGACACGGAGTTGCAGCTTGCTGATGCCAGGTAATCGGCTTTAGAGAGAAAAAAGTGCCAGCGATGCTGGCACTTTAGTTTGCTCAGATGGAAGCCAGAAAATCAGTCAATGTGG
>NZ_SZWM01000926.1:0-223 GCF_005280805.1 Citrobacter sp. TBCS-14 | reverse complement strand
AAACTGCGCCCTGAACATCTCAGGCGTTAAAGCAATATGCAGATAAAGTTTGTGGCAAAAAGTGCCAAACTGACAGGCTTGATACGGCCTAAAGGTGAAATGACGTCGGTGACGATCCATATGGTGGGCTACTGCCCTATACTCCTGAGTAATTAAACAGATGCTAAACATAACAGAGACAACCGGTTTTTAGCAAAGATTTACCTTCCTTTGCAATAAGTTG
>NZ_SZWM01000919.1:0-223 GCF_005280805.1 Citrobacter sp. TBCS-14 | reverse complement strand
CAGGGACGTAAGGACCATGGTCGAACTGGGTAAATCTGTCGGTATCAATCCACGCTTCGACATCCCGTTTGAAGGCGACATGCATAATGCGCTTTCTGACGCCCGACATCAGGTCAAATACGTCTCTGCAATCTGGCAACGCCTGACCGCAAACTGATTTTCTAATTTCACAATTTAAGGATCCTGCCTGGTATGTTTTTACAGGCAGGCCATCAGAGAGATG
>NZ_SZWM01000920.1:0-222 GCF_005280805.1 Citrobacter sp. TBCS-14 | reverse complement strand
CGCTCGCTTTCAGCAGTCAGCCGGGCAATAGCCAGACGTCCTTTAATCAATTGCGCCTGTGTCACCTTATCCACGTAGATTTTTTTAATCAGATTATTATCGGTGAAGTTATACCCAATATCACCTTTGGAAATGGTGATTTTGTTCATTTCAATAAGCTGCTTAATCTGCGCTTTGTATTCTTTCGATAGCGTCGCTTGTTTCTGTTGATCGCTTAACTGC
>NZ_SZWM01000921.1:0-221 GCF_005280805.1 Citrobacter sp. TBCS-14 | reverse complement strand
ATTTAATTAATGGTACCCACTGACTGTAATAATCCAAAAACATATTCACCGGAGGTGTTGATACTTCCCGGTGAACGTATAACACCACTGACAGCACTTCCGGAAACCGCCATTGTACTGGTGATTGCGCTGATGAGCTGTTTTATTAAATCCCGGTGAAGTGCTTCTGAAGGATATCGTCTGGGATATTTTCCGGCACGGATCATCGCTTTCATCGTTTT
>NZ_SZWM01000922.1:0-222 GCF_005280805.1 Citrobacter sp. TBCS-14 | reverse complement strand
GACCACATGCTGAATACAATCGTTGTACGCAGCGCCTCGATCCCACGTTCACTGGCCACAATATAGTGGGCAATCAACGCAAAGGTTGGGAACAACGGAATTAATCCGGCAATATAGTAATTCTTTGTTTTAGCCAGCAAGCCAATCAACACCACCACCAGCGCACCCAGCGCCGCTTTTACTACGAGCCCCATCGTTTTGCCTTAACACATCAATAACATC
>NZ_SZWM01000581.1:252-510 GCF_005280805.1 Citrobacter sp. TBCS-14 | reverse complement strand
AGAGCGAATCTGTTGGGTGTTCGTGATACTCGTCGACAATCGCACAGTGCGGTGAAGCGCCGTCCCCTGGGTTACCAATCAGCGGCTCAAAACGCGCGCCATCTTCTGGCCGGTTCAGGTTGGACGCATTAACTTCGATCCCGAACGCTTCCACCAGCAGCGGTGTGCGCTTACACATCAGGCGAGCTGGTCTGAATACTTCCCACGCCTGCTTTTCAGTTGTGGCTCCGGAATATACTTCAGCGCCAAACTCGTTAT
>NZ_SZWM01000581.1:0-236 GCF_005280805.1 Citrobacter sp. TBCS-14 | reverse complement strand
TGCCACACCCGCCGAAATGGCCGATTTCCCGTTTTTACGCGGTATCTCCGTGTAAACCTCGCGAAATCGACGAAGCTTAGATCCTTTCTGGACCCAGCCAAAGGCGCAGCACACAATAAACAGTTGCCATGCCTCCAGGGTGATCGGCATCCGCTTGAATGCCCACTCTCCTTTTGTATGTGGCAACAACTGGATAAATTTCGCAGCCTTTTCTGCCATATCTTTATCGAAGCGGT
>NZ_SZWM01001038.1:0-222 GCF_005280805.1 Citrobacter sp. TBCS-14 | reverse complement strand
CAGCGTATGTCTGCTGACGGTCAGTCAAGTGGCGCGAGCGGATTCCCTGGATGAGCAGCGCAATCGCTATGCGCAAATTAAGCAGGCCTGGGACAACCGACAGATGGATGTCGTAGAGCAGATGATGCCCGGGCTGAAGAACTATCCTCTGTATCCTTATCTGGAATATCGCCAGATCACTGACGATCTGATGAATCAGCCCACCATTACCGTCACCAATTT
>NZ_SZWM01001037.1:0-222 GCF_005280805.1 Citrobacter sp. TBCS-14 | reverse complement strand
GTGAGGGTTTCGACTGCGTCGTACGCGTTGGCACACTGAAAGATTCGGGGCTGATTGCCCGACCGCTGGGGAAACTCACGCAGATTAACTGTGCCAGTCCACAGTATCTGGCCCGCTTTGGTTATCCGGAAAGCCTGGAGGATTTGGCCTCACATGCCGTGGTGCATTATTCGGTCAATTTGGGAACACGCGCACAGGGCTTCGAGGTGGCTACAGACAATG
>NZ_SZWM01001036.1:0-222 GCF_005280805.1 Citrobacter sp. TBCS-14 | reverse complement strand
GTGTACTGACGTGGTGTAGGGTTCGATTCCCTGCTGCTCTATTTCAATTGAATAGCTAAGTGACTACATAAGGTCGGGAGTAGTTAATGAGTATCCTGCGGCATACTAACAGCTTAGTGGCATATATAAACTAACGTAACGTTTTCTGTTATAGGAGTTCATAAGTGGTTCGAGTCCATTATATATGTTTACCAATATAGTGTCTGATGAGATACCAGCTAC
>NZ_SZWM01001035.1:0-221 GCF_005280805.1 Citrobacter sp. TBCS-14 | reverse complement strand
TTTCGATAACCTGTTCGATGCTGCCATTGCCCGCGCCGATGAAACGATACGCGGGTATATGGGAACGTCAGCCACCATTACATCCGGTGAGCAGTCCGGTGCTGTGGTATGTGGTGTTTTTGATGATCCTGAAAATATCAGCTATGCCGGAATGGGGGTACGTGTTGAAGGCTCCAGTCCGTCCCTGTTTGTCCGGACTGATGATGTGCGGCAGCTGCGGC
>NZ_SZWM01001034.1:0-221 GCF_005280805.1 Citrobacter sp. TBCS-14 | reverse complement strand
CCAACGTTGCCAGCCACCGCTGTCGGCTAAGAAGCTAAACGCCGCGCCATAGTTACGCGCATAGTGCAGATTAAGCGACGGGAACAGCGACACCGTATCCCCCAGAGCAAAGTTCTGGAGGATCAGGTATTTGCTGCCTAAGTCGATAATCAGCACGGCTACCACCAGCCACAGCCAGCGTAGTCCTGTTGAACAGAGAGGCTTACTCATCAGGCAAACTT
>NZ_SZWM01001033.1:0-221 GCF_005280805.1 Citrobacter sp. TBCS-14 | reverse complement strand
AGCGCTTCCCCGGCAACTTTCGTCTGCCATGCGGTTGTGCCGTCGCTGGTGTTCAGCGCATAAACCTGTGCTTTTTCGCTGCCAATATAAACATGGCCGCCGGACACGGTGACTCCGCCAGAAAGCTGAGCAGATGCACGGGAGAACCAGCCGTCTTTCTCACCCAGATTAACAGACCAGACTTCTTTGCCGTCGTCTGCGTTCAGCGCTTTCACCACACC
>NZ_SZWM01001032.1:0-217 GCF_005280805.1 Citrobacter sp. TBCS-14 | reverse complement strand
AGCCCGTCATTCCATTTAAAGGTGATTCGTACCTTCGACCAGGTAACGAGCGCTCCGGAAAAGTCATCGGGGATGGCTGCCGATAAGATACAGGCGGGGGTGATTCTGCTGGGTTTTATGCGCAAAGAGTTAAACCTGTCCAATTCATCGGTACTGGGCGCATGCCAGAAGCTTCAGGAGGCTGCTGGCCTGCCAAATCTGACTCCGCAGTATGCCA
>NZ_SZWM01001031.1:0-221 GCF_005280805.1 Citrobacter sp. TBCS-14 | reverse complement strand
CTTGGTTCAAAACGAACCACCACCTTTATGTCCAGCGGGATGACGCTTGTCGAAAGTTCTCCCGGTCGTGAGATTCGTGACACCAAGTGGCGACCAACCAGCGCGCATGAGGCTCCCCCGACAACTGGAATATTATCGCTATTTAATAAAGGCGATCGGCGACGGCTTTACTGGCCATGCCCGCATTGCGGGGAATATTTTCAGCCGGAAATCGCCAATAT
>NZ_SZWM01001030.1:0-219 GCF_005280805.1 Citrobacter sp. TBCS-14 | reverse complement strand
GGGAAGAATAATGCGTGATATACAGAAGGTTTTAGATTTATGGGGAGCCTGGGCTGCGAGTGATTCACATCGCATTGACTACTCCTCAATTGCAGCTGGCTTTAAAGGTCTATTGCCTTATACAAACAAAGCTCGCCCTCAATGTTGTGATGATGACGGACTGATTATTGAAAGTTGCTTGGCCAGGCTTCGTAAGAGGAGTCATTACGATTATGAACT
>NZ_SZWM01001029.1:0-221 GCF_005280805.1 Citrobacter sp. TBCS-14 | reverse complement strand
ATCGGTGGCGGCGTAAGCCACATCGCCAGTGGCGTATATATCATCGTGACCTACAACCTGCAGATTGGCATTTACATGCAGACGGCCCTGACGATCGCGCGGTGCGTCAATTTGCGCCGTTAACCCGTTTGCCTGTACGCCAACCGTCCAGATAACGGTCTGTGAGGCAATGGTCTGCCCATCTTTCAGCGTTACGCCGGACGCATCTACGCACTCCACTT
>NZ_SZWM01000582.1:595-857 GCF_005280805.1 Citrobacter sp. TBCS-14 | reverse complement strand
ATGGTATGAATCACTAACCGGCGCAACATTCTGAATATTGTTTTCCAGGAATTCAGCGAAGTTAATCTGGTCCATTTTGCTGCCATCGTTGGCTGTCCATGATTTCCATTCGTCGGAGAACGGGCAGTCATAAACAGCTTTATGTGCAGCCCAGCTCGGATTATCAGCGTTCTGGTGGAAATCCAGCACGGCGACAATGCGCGTTTTGGTTTTGTCTGCGAAAACGACGGAACGCTCATCGCGGAAACGCTGGATATAAGCG
>NZ_SZWM01000582.1:342-580 GCF_005280805.1 Citrobacter sp. TBCS-14 | reverse complement strand
GGAGAAATCAGGTTAGCGCTCTGACGAATACGCGACGGAGCCAGTTGCAGGCTTTCTAGGGATTTGACTTCGAAACCGTCTGGAACAACGACAGAGGGGATGTCCGTTTCAGTCTTCAGAGTTGCAGAGACCAGATCACGGATGTCGAGTACGGCAGAGCCTTCAATTTGAGACATTGAATATTTCCTTATCAGATTGGAATAGTTGGTTCGGTGGGTATTACTGGGCCAGCTTTATT
>NZ_SZWM01000582.1:0-318 GCF_005280805.1 Citrobacter sp. TBCS-14 | reverse complement strand
CTTTATTGGTGCGGTTTGCGGTGCAGGTTCGATAACCTTTAAATCAAGCTGAGTTTGTGCAGGATCGTCACGCAGTAGATCACCATCGGCAGTTGCGAACATGATGGTGTCGGCGCGGTCCAGTTCGGGGATGGTGCGGGTGACCTTTGGCGTTACCTTCATGGTGTTTTCGTCACGGGTATTCAGCATGGCGCAATTGAGTGTGAGAGTGACCGCGCCTTTCTTGCCAGTCTCGCGGACTGCTTTAATCACCTCGGCCAGCGCCTCGGTCAGTTCATCATCCAGTGTGCCTTTATTGATATAAGCCAGTTGCTGGCT
>NZ_SZWM01000073.1:205-522 GCF_005280805.1 Citrobacter sp. TBCS-14 | reverse complement strand
ATCGCCAAGGAACGAAAAGACCGGCATTGGGTTATCGCTGTTTTGCTGGCCAAGTACGCTGAAATCGATGGTACGCGCATCTATACGCGGCGGTGTGCCGGTTTTCAGACGGCTAACGCGCAGCGGTAGCTCACGCAGGCGACGTGACAGTGGGATAGACGGCGGATCGCCAGCACGGCCACCGCTGTAGTTGTCCAGACCGATATGAATTTTACCGTCGAGGAAGGTTCCGACCGTTAAGACCACGGCTTTGGCACGGAACTTCAGTCCCATTTGGGTCACTGCCCCGACAACACGATCGTTTTCCACAATCAGAT
>NZ_SZWM01000073.1:0-153 GCF_005280805.1 Citrobacter sp. TBCS-14 | reverse complement strand
TCAGATTCGGCTGGTTCTCCAACGCAGTACGTACAGCCTGACGATAGAGCACGCGATCCGCCTGAGCACGGGTGGCGCGAACTGCCGGGCCTTTGCTGGCGTTTAGTATTCTAAACTGGATACCAGCATGGTCAATTGCGGTTGCCATCAGGC
>NZ_SZWM01000222.1:0-221 GCF_005280805.1 Citrobacter sp. TBCS-14 | reverse complement strand
CGCCAAGGATGCCAATGGAGCGATAACGCTTTTCAAGTTTCATCGCGTCCAGTAAGGCGCTATCTACGTTGGCGATCACCAGACCGACGGTGTCGCCAATCGCAGTACCGACAAATTCCGTTAAACTGCAGCTCTTCTCTGCCATAGCCGTTTCTCGTGTTGGAGGATTATTTTCAGGGATAGCCTGCTGTTCTGGCGTTGCCACACGAGCAATCACCTGC
>NZ_SZWM01000221.1:0-221 GCF_005280805.1 Citrobacter sp. TBCS-14 | reverse complement strand
ATTCTACAGAATTGATCATCCGTCTGCCAGCCTCGAGGCCGCCGGTGATTTCGAAGCTGATAATTCCCCCTGGCAGGCTCATCTGCCGTTGGCCCAGTTCATACTGTGGGTGCGAAGCCAGGCCAGGGTAATAAACGCGGGTAATGGACGGATGCCCTTCGAGGAAGCGGGCGATTTTTAGCGCGTTTTCACAGTGACGTTCCATACGAATGCCCAATGTT
>NZ_SZWM01000217.1:0-221 GCF_005280805.1 Citrobacter sp. TBCS-14 | reverse complement strand
CGACGCACTTCTGGCAGCATGGCACGCGGAATGTCCAGCGCATCCAGCATCGTGTCATCCCAGTCCAGGGAGTGGATGTTGAACAGCATGGTACGCGAGGCGTTGGTGTAATCCGTGACGTGTACGCGTCCCTGCGTCATTTTCCAGATAAGCCAGGTGTCAACGGTGCCGAACAGCAGTTCGCCACGACGAGCGCGCTCACGCGAGCCTTCTACGTGGTC
>NZ_SZWM01000216.1:0-221 GCF_005280805.1 Citrobacter sp. TBCS-14 | reverse complement strand
TCGGCGTACTGACTGCTGATGAACAACTGCAGCTGGAAGAAGCGTTGAATAATCTGCTGGAAGAGGTTCGCGCGAATCCGCAGCAGATCCTGCAAAGCGATGCTGAAGATATTCACAGCTGGGTGGAAGGCAAGCTGATTGATAAAGTCGGGCAGTTAGGTAAAAAACTGCACACCGGGCGTAGCCGTAATGACCAGGTGGCAACTGATCTTAAACTGTGG
>NZ_SZWM01000215.1:0-216 GCF_005280805.1 Citrobacter sp. TBCS-14 | reverse complement strand
AAAATCTTTGATATCGCAGATGCCAGCCATCGTTATATGGGGAATGCCATGCTGTTAGCGCTGGTTACTGGCCAGCGGTTAGGTGATATTTCGCGTATGAAATTTAGTGATATTAGGGATGACCATCTACATGTCATACAAGAAAAAACTGGGAGCAAAATCGCAATTCCTCTTTCTCTTCGCCTCAATGCAATTAACTGGAGTCTACGCGATGTA
>NZ_SZWM01000214.1:0-221 GCF_005280805.1 Citrobacter sp. TBCS-14 | reverse complement strand
CATCAGCGCAACCAACAGTTGCTTACGTGGCAGACGTCCGGTCAGGGCAGTCAATACTGGCGCCCCGATCGCGACACCCAGCGCATAGATTGAAACCAGCATCCCGGCAGAAGGTAAAGAGATCGCCAGTTGTTCAGCAATGGTCGGCACCAGGCCGACAATCACAAATTCAGTCGTGCCAATAGCGAAGGCACTTATTGTGAGTGCAAATAAAGCGAGAG
>NZ_SZWM01000220.1:0-221 GCF_005280805.1 Citrobacter sp. TBCS-14 | reverse complement strand
GAGGCTATTTCTACCGGATTGAAGCTTTCTGGCGCAAGCACAGCAGAGGCGAGTTCCGTTATTACTCAATTCAGCCAGGCGCTGGCTCAGGGGGTTTTACGTGGTGAGGAATTTAACTCAGTTAATGAGAATGGCGATCGTGTTATCAGGGCTCTAGCCTCTGGAATGGGGGTCGCCAGAAAAGACTTAAAAGCAATGGCTGATGCAGGTCAACTTACTGC
>NZ_SZWM01001255.1:0-220 GCF_005280805.1 Citrobacter sp. TBCS-14 | reverse complement strand
CCCTGATGCTGGAACAGGACGACGTTGACGGTCTGGTTTCTGGTGCAGTTCACACCACCGCGAATACCATTCGTCCACCGCTGCAGCTGATCAAAACTGCACCGGGCAGCTCTCTGGTATCCTCCGTGTTCTTCATGCTGCTGCCGGATCAGGTTTACGTCTACGGCGACTGCGCGATCAACCCGGATCCAACCGCAGAGCAGCTGGCAGAAATCGCGAT
>NZ_SZWM01000219.1:0-220 GCF_005280805.1 Citrobacter sp. TBCS-14 | reverse complement strand
GCCTCAATATCTACGCCGCTGTCCTGCAGCAGTTCATTGGAGACGCGGATAATTTTGGATGACAGTTTTTTAGCCCCCAGGATTGCGGTGCCGAATGTCACATCCCCCTCCGTTGCTGCAGCGTTTTCTGCAAGCAGTTCCCCCTCCTCAGCTGTACCATCAGAAGTGGACCAGGTAATATCCTGACCGTTTGAAGTATTGAGGATTTGCGCAACGCTCA
>NZ_SZWM01000218.1:0-220 GCF_005280805.1 Citrobacter sp. TBCS-14 | reverse complement strand
GAGCGGTTTCGGTTGTACTCTTCACTGAATGGTTTGGCAGGGTATCGGGGAGCGGTAGTCCCGGAAAAGCGTTCCGTGGGCGGGTCGCCGGGGAGGAGATATGATAAGCACCATTGCGTTATTCTGGGCTTTATGTGTCGTTTGCATTGTTAATATGGCGCGTTATTTTTCTTCGCTACGCGCACTGTTAGTGGTACTTCGTGGTTGCGATCCATTACTT
>NZ_SZWM01000662.1:418-583 GCF_005280805.1 Citrobacter sp. TBCS-14 | reverse complement strand
AATGCAGCAGTTACAGAACGTTATTGAGTCCGCTTTCGAGCGCCGTGCCGACATTACTCCGGCAAATGTAGATACCGTAACCCGCGAAGCGGTGAATCAGGTTATTGCTTTACTGGATTCCGGTGCACTGCGCGTCGCAGAAAAGATTGAGGGTCAGTGGGTCAC
>NZ_SZWM01000662.1:0-289 GCF_005280805.1 Citrobacter sp. TBCS-14 | reverse complement strand
CGCGTGGTTCCGCCAGCGGCTGTACGTCAGGGCGCGTTTATCGCGCGTAACACCGTATTAATGCCCTCTTACGTGAACATCGGCGCTTATGTTGATGAAGGTACGATGGTTGATACCTGGGCGACCGTGGGTTCCTGCGCGCAAATTGGTAAAAACGTTCACCTGTCCGGCGGCGTTGGCATCGGTGGCGTACTGGAGCCGTTACAGGCTAACCCGACCATCATCGAGGACAACTGCTTCATCGGCGCGCGCTCTGAAGTGGTTGAAGGCGTGATCGTCGAAGAAGGCT
>NZ_SZWM01000113.1:0-220 GCF_005280805.1 Citrobacter sp. TBCS-14 | reverse complement strand
GGAGCAGGGCACCAAATGCTGGATAACTGTCCGAGTTGAAGTCGATGCCAACAAGCTGGAGTTCCCGTCCGTCACGCCGCGCGTTCCGGCTGCGGTCTGGGGCGAGCGCGAAGTGCGCGATATGTACGGTTTGATCCCGGTTGGTTTGCCGGATGAGCGTCGTCTGGTACTGCCCGATGACTGGCCGGACGAACTCTATCCGCTGCGTAAAGACAGCATG
>NZ_SZWM01000114.1:0-220 GCF_005280805.1 Citrobacter sp. TBCS-14 | reverse complement strand
AACTGGCGCTGGATTTTTATATCCACGACGGCGGCGTGGCGAGTACGTGGGCGATGAATGCGCGTGAAGGTGACAAATTGACGATTGGCGGACCGCGTGGCTCGCTGGTGGTACCAGAAGACTATGCGTACCAGGTTTACGTGTGTGATGAATCTGGAATGCCTGCGCTACGTCGTCGGCTGGAGGCGATCGGTCGTTTAGCGGTACGTCCAAACGTGAC
>NZ_SZWM01000106.1:0-220 GCF_005280805.1 Citrobacter sp. TBCS-14 | reverse complement strand
CCGGCTCCAGAAGGTGGCGACCATTACCTTGCTCAATCGCCTGGCGAATCATTTGCGCCTGCTCAGGAGTGCCGTGACGCATCGCATGCAGTAGCGGTAGCGTAGGTTTACCTTCGTTGAGGTCATCCCCGACGTTTTTACCCAACTGCTCGCCATCTGCGCTGTAATCCAGTAAATCGTCGATAAGCTGGAAAGCGGTGCCAAGGTAACGGCCATAATC
>NZ_SZWM01000107.1:0-220 GCF_005280805.1 Citrobacter sp. TBCS-14 | reverse complement strand
GACCGCCCTGGGAATTAAGGTCATCTGGGTCGATGCCGTCACCATCGAGCAGGTCGCAGATGCATTGCGTCAACTTGCGCCATGGAGTCCCAAGCCTGAACAGGCAAAGCAAGCAGCGCAAACCCTGCTTGATGAGTATGCTTTACTAAAGTCTCAGTATGCCAACAAACCTAAAAAACGTGTGTTTCTCCAGTTTGGCGCAAATCCTCTATTTACCAGT
>NZ_SZWM01000108.1:0-220 GCF_005280805.1 Citrobacter sp. TBCS-14 | reverse complement strand
CGGCGATTTTATCTATACCCGCGCCTTTCAGATGATGACCAGCCTCGGTTCGCTGAAAGTGCTGGAAGTGATGTCTAAAGCGGTCAACGTTATTGCTGAAGGCGAAGTCCTGCAGTTAATGAACGTCAATGACCCGGATATCACCGAAGAAAACTATATGCGTGTTATCTACAGCAAGACGGCTCGTCTGTTTGAAGCCGCGGCCCAATGTTCAGGTATC
>NZ_SZWM01000678.1:0-220 GCF_005280805.1 Citrobacter sp. TBCS-14 | reverse complement strand
GAACAGGACAATGCCGCCGTCGGCAAAAGGATATTTCGCCAGTTCGTCCCGCAAGCGTCCGGTCGCGGCACGACTAAATGCCAGAAAATCCTCTTCACCCTGACGCTGTAAACGCAGCGTTTGCGCCAGTTCACTCTCTTCACTAAACAGGCCATAGGCTTTATTCTTGGCGCTATACACCCGGTGCAGCTCAGCCATCATCTCGACAACCGTCGCTGTC
>NZ_SZWM01000109.1:0-220 GCF_005280805.1 Citrobacter sp. TBCS-14 | reverse complement strand
GATCTGCCCCATGCCCGGCAGCTTGCCCATCAGGCTGGCCATGCCGCCCATGTTTTTCATCTGCTTAAGCTGTTCAAGGAAATCGTTCAGATCGAAGCCGTCGCCTTTTTTCAGCTTGCTTGCTAATTTCTCTGCCTGTGCACGGTCAACTTTGCTTTCGATATCTTCGATCAGCGACAGCACGTCGCCCATGCCGAGAATACGTGAGGCAATTCTGTCC
>NZ_SZWM01000110.1:0-219 GCF_005280805.1 Citrobacter sp. TBCS-14 | reverse complement strand
CAACAGGATCTGCTGGCCTTTCTCGACGATGACCTGACGCCAAATAATCAGGAAGAACAAAAGCGCTGTGCCAGGTTGAAAGGCGATCTCGACAGCTATAAGTGGGACGGGCTGCGCGATCACACCGATATCGCCATTGACGACGGACTCTGGCAGCGTCTGAGCACCGATAAAGCCAGCTGTCTGAATCGCAACTGTCACTACTATCGTGAATGCCCT
>NZ_SZWM01000111.1:0-219 GCF_005280805.1 Citrobacter sp. TBCS-14 | reverse complement strand
AAGGGCATGAGCCCGTTCTCAGCCGATCGCCAGCACATTCATCATTTGGTGATGCGGGCAGGGTTTACTTCCCGCCAGGCATTTGTTCTGATTACGCTGGCGGCAGCCGTGCTGGCATCGATCGGTGTGCTGGCTGAATATTTCCGTTTGGTTCCGGAATGGGCCATGCTGGTGCTGTTTTTAATGGCATTTGGCCTCTACGGATACTGTATCAAGCGT
>NZ_SZWM01000112.1:0-219 GCF_005280805.1 Citrobacter sp. TBCS-14 | reverse complement strand
ATCCCCTGGGCGATAAACCCCGCACCCTGCTCGTGGCGCGCCAGGATATGACGGATTTTCGTGCTTTGGCTCAAGGCGTCGTAGACGGGGAGAATTGAGCCGCCAGGAATACCGGTGACCACTTTAATTCCCTGACGTTCCAGGAAATGAACGATGAATTCTGCGCCCGTAAAACGCGTACGCTTGGATGTTATGCCCGAACTTGCCATGCTCCAGTCC
>NZ_SZWM01000661.1:301-637 GCF_005280805.1 Citrobacter sp. TBCS-14 | reverse complement strand
GATTCACTGCCGCTCGACTCTAACCACGTAAATACTGAAGAAGCTCGTCTGAAGTACCGCTACCTCGATCTGCGTCGCCCTGAAATGGCGCAGCGCCTGAAAACGCGTGCCAAAATTACCAGCCTGGTGCGTCGTTTCATGGACGACCATGGCTTCCTCGACATCGAAACGCCGATGCTGACGAAAGCGACGCCAGAAGGTGCGCGTGACTACCTGGTACCGTCTCGCGTACATAAAGGTAAATTCTACGCGCTGCCACAGTCTCCTCAGTTGTTCAAACAACTGCTGATGATGTCTGGCTTCGACCGCTACTACCAGATTGTAAAATGCTTCCGT
>NZ_SZWM01000661.1:0-195 GCF_005280805.1 Citrobacter sp. TBCS-14 | reverse complement strand
GTAAAAGGTGTGGACCTGGGCGATTTCCCGATCATGACCTTTGCTGAAGCTGAGCGTCGTTACGGTTCCGATAAGCCGGATCTGCGTAACCCGATGGAGCTGGTGGACGTTGCTGATTTGCTGAAATCTGTTGAATTCGCCGTGTTCTCTGGTCCGGCTAACGATGCGAAAGGGCGTGTAGCGGCTCTGCGCGTA
>NZ_SZWM01000783.1:0-219 GCF_005280805.1 Citrobacter sp. TBCS-14 | reverse complement strand
GAAAAAAGGGGGACGATTCTAGCGATGCTTAGCTTAGTTGTCAGTCGTCTGTATCAGAAAAGTTTTTACGCGTTTTTACCTGCGCCATGCTTTCCAGGATGCGGTGATAATTTTCAAACCGAATCTCAGCAATTTTCCCTTCCTCGACAGCTTCACGAATTGCACAGCCCGGATCTGCATCATGTTTACAGTCGCGGTACTTGCAATGGCCTAAATAGT
>NZ_SZWM01000782.1:0-218 GCF_005280805.1 Citrobacter sp. TBCS-14 | reverse complement strand
TATTATCACCATCCTATCGGCGACGTACTGTTTCATGCCCTGCCAATTCTGCTGCGCCAGGGACGCCCGGCGACTAACGCGCCCATGTGGTACTGGTTTGCCACTGAAGAAGGCCAGGTTATTGATCTGAACAGCCTGAAGCGTTCTCCCAAGCAGCAGCAGGCGCTGGCTGCGCTACGCCAGGGAAAAATATGGCGCGACCAGGTCGCTGAACTGGA
>NZ_SZWM01000789.1:0-219 GCF_005280805.1 Citrobacter sp. TBCS-14 | reverse complement strand
GTAGTCAACACCGGACTCGTGCAACCATTGCTGCACAATGTGCGAACGCTGGCCGCCGCGCGCGCAACATAAGTAGCCCGCAGGATTTTGACGACAGGCATTAAGCCATGCCTTCATGCGTTGCTGGCGAGTCTCGCCACAAACCAGTTGATGGCCAAGCGCGAGGGCGGCCTCAGGCCCCTGACGTTTATAACAGGTACCTACGGCGGCACGTTCGTC
>NZ_SZWM01000788.1:0-219 GCF_005280805.1 Citrobacter sp. TBCS-14 | reverse complement strand
CGCCGCCGCTGGCGAATGCCGAGCGGTTGAACGGTCACTGTGAAGAGCTGTATGAACTGATTGCTTCACTTAATAACATCCTCAATCTCTATATGCCCGCTACCCAGGAAGCGGAACACCGCTTTGCAATGGGAGAACTGCCTGGTGAAGTGATGGAGATCTGCCAGCGGCTGGCGAAACTGACGGAAATGCTGCGCGGCCTGGCAGAACTGTTCCTCA
>NZ_SZWM01000791.1:0-219 GCF_005280805.1 Citrobacter sp. TBCS-14 | reverse complement strand
TGCTCAAACTCAGAGCGTGCCACCGTCGTATCATAAGCAATATCTGAAACGCCACTTAATGCACGTACCACTTCCAGCATTCGTTGCCGTGGCGCACTCAGGCGACCTTGCAGCATATCGCAAACCACCAATGCCCCGGCATTGATAAAGGGATTACGCGGTATACCCTGCTCCATTTCCAGCTGCACCAGCGAGTTAAACGGGTGACCGGAAGGATCT
>NZ_SZWM01000790.1:0-219 GCF_005280805.1 Citrobacter sp. TBCS-14 | reverse complement strand
ACCACCGCCGAGCTTCCCGTGCTGGCTTCGCTCGGTATTGCCGATGTCCCCGTCGTGCGCAAAGTCCGCGTGGCGTTGTTCTCCACCGGTGATGAACTGCAACTGCCGGGTCAGCCGCTGGGCGACGGACAGATTTATGATACTAACCGTCTGACCGTACATCTGATGCTGCAGCAGTTGGGCTGCGAGGTGATCAACTTAGGGATTATTCGTGACGAT
>NZ_SZWM01000785.1:0-219 GCF_005280805.1 Citrobacter sp. TBCS-14 | reverse complement strand
GCGCCACCAGCCCGCTTAAAAACAGCGGCGTGGCAACATATCCGGCAAAGACCATACAATGCGCCAGCGACGGGCGTCGCGAGTAATTACGCGCCATCCACCAGATAACTCTGCCCATGATGGCCACACCCGCCAGCATCACGCCGTAAAACAGAATTGCCATCGCAAATCCGGTAAACAGGGATAACTTCAGTATATTGCCGTCGCCAAAATTCCAGC
>NZ_SZWM01000784.1:0-219 GCF_005280805.1 Citrobacter sp. TBCS-14 | reverse complement strand
AATATTTATGGAAAATAACAGGGGCATAGTAGATGAAGAGAAAGCCGCTACAGAGTGTTCGTTGCATAAGCTGTGAATTATCCTGTGAATTATTTCCGGATGCTGCCGTACGCGCACAATACTGCCACCGTGCCGCTTTTGCTGTCTGGCCAGAGGGTAATGATTATTTGAAAAAAGGCATTATTGAAAAGCTTTTACTTAATAATCACAATCATTTAT
>NZ_SZWM01000787.1:0-219 GCF_005280805.1 Citrobacter sp. TBCS-14 | reverse complement strand
ATGACGCACCGCCTGATTTACCAGCGGGTAATCGCAGTGTTGTTCCAGTTCGCTGAGCTGACTGAGATCGGTGCGCCAGGTACGGCCAATGTTCTCATCCAGCACATTGGAAAGCGCCGGATTCGCCAGCGCCAGCCAGCGACGCGGCGTCACGCCGTTGGTAACGTTGCAAAAACGGGTCGGGAAGATCTTCGCAAAGTCAGCAAACAGCGACTGTAC
>NZ_SZWM01000786.1:0-219 GCF_005280805.1 Citrobacter sp. TBCS-14 | reverse complement strand
CTTTCAGCTGTGCCACCGCCGCCTGCAGGGCGTCTTCTTTTTCAGCCCGCACGTCAGTACTGATCCATTCCAGATGCGGGCCACATGCCGGACAAGCAACAGGCTGGGCATGGAAGCGACGGTCATACGGGTCACGATACTCTTTGTCGCATTGCGCACAGAGCGGGAACGACGCCATCACGGTCAACGGACGGTCATACGGCATGGCGCGGATAATGG
>NZ_SZWM01001173.1:314-520 GCF_005280805.1 Citrobacter sp. TBCS-14 | reverse complement strand
GTGGTGTTGATATCGGCACAGCAGATGACAGTAATCCAGTCAGCGTTGGCTTCGAAACACATGCGGGAGAGGATTTTGCCCGCGTCGGCAATTTTAGCGTCCGCCAGCACTATTTTATGCGGGTAAAGCGCCTTCAGATCGCGAACGGCACGAACGCCCTCTGCCACGCAAAGAATCGTACCCACCTCGATGATATCGACCTCTTC
>NZ_SZWM01001173.1:0-186 GCF_005280805.1 Citrobacter sp. TBCS-14 | reverse complement strand
GTGGCGTTATCAATTAAATCCAGCACTTCCTGCGCGGTGCGGCAGGCGCGTAAACGGTCGAAATTGGCTTCGTCGTCAAACAGATTCACGATCTGCATAATGCCCACTTCCTGATGCGTGTTGGCGTCAACTGCCGCCATCGTGATCAGAATATCGACCGGGTCGTTATCTTCGTGGTTAAACACC
>NZ_SZWM01000698.1:0-219 GCF_005280805.1 Citrobacter sp. TBCS-14 | reverse complement strand
GCCGCGTGAGCGCAGCGGCGGGGCGAGCGGTATGCTGGGAACGGCGCGCCTGTTAGGGCAAAGTACCGGCGCAGCGCTGGTGGCATTGATGCTCAATCAGTTTGGCGATAACGGAACACATATATCTCTGATAACTGCGGGTGTACTGGCAACGGTTGCTGCCATAGTGAGCGGCCTGCGTATCACGCAGCCGCGTGCATAAACGCCAGGCCCGGCAAC
>NZ_SZWM01000687.1:0-219 GCF_005280805.1 Citrobacter sp. TBCS-14 | reverse complement strand
GTATTACACCCAGTACGTGCTCAACGATATACATCTGCTGTCGTGGATGGGTTTCTTCAGCATGGGGTGCATTCTGCTTGGGGTACTGCTGGTTCCCACAGCTGTAAAACGCTTCGGTAAAAAACAGGTTTACCTCGGCGGTCTGGCGCTATGGGCAATCGGCGATGTGCTGAACTTTTTCTGGGGCAGCACGTCATTTTTATTCGTGATGTTTTCTTG
>NZ_SZWM01000692.1:0-219 GCF_005280805.1 Citrobacter sp. TBCS-14 | reverse complement strand
CATTGATACCAACCTGGAAACCGCATTGCAGAACGCACTGGCCAACCATGGAACGGTAGAGCATCAGTGGGCGCAGTACGGCGAGGTACGCGCGGATATTCTGGTGGTTAAAACGACCATTGCGCAGGTCGATAAAGCGATGGCTGAAATGTCGACGCAGGTGCAGGCGCAGTTCAATGATGTGACTGCAGCGCTGGAAGATAAGCTCACCGCCGTAGT
>NZ_SZWM01000693.1:0-218 GCF_005280805.1 Citrobacter sp. TBCS-14 | reverse complement strand
GCGTCCAGTCACCGCGCAGTGCCACCACATCGGGCTGCTGCAGGGTTCCATATTAGGATATCCAAGTTCTTCAGCTCGTTTTAGTGCTGGTTGGATCTCACGAAGTCGTTGCTTTTCAGCTTCCAACAGTTTCTGTTCTTCTGTCAAGTCAGGGAGGTCTTCATTCATATAGATATATAAACCTAAACCGTGCCTTGCGATTGCTTTTACTAAACAGC
>NZ_SZWM01000018.1:0-218 GCF_005280805.1 Citrobacter sp. TBCS-14 | reverse complement strand
GCGGAATTTGGTCATGCCATTAAGCGCAATCGACAATAGTTGATGCTTAATGTACGGGTTGCAGAATCGGCCGGTCACCGCGCTGGCAAATGAAGCCAATTCATCACGCGGCAGATCCAGCACCGGAATAATCTCTTCATAGATAGCTTTCTCAACGAAGGCGCGAATCTCAGCATCATTCATTGCCTCACCCACGGTATCAAGCCCTGCCTGCCAGG
>NZ_SZWM01000691.1:0-218 GCF_005280805.1 Citrobacter sp. TBCS-14 | reverse complement strand
AGATCCTGCTGGAGTCCAGTCAGTTACCCGTTGAACGCATCGCCGAACAGGTTGGTTTTCAGTCGCCCGTCACCTGGCGGCAGCATTTTAAATCCCGCTTCGGCGTCAGCCCGGCTGAATGGCGTAAAACCTTTCGCGGCGATTAACCTCTTTTTTGCGCCAGCCAGACGGTGTGCCCGGCGCAGTGCGGATCTTCCATCACCATCTCGACCACCGCA
>NZ_SZWM01000696.1:0-218 GCF_005280805.1 Citrobacter sp. TBCS-14 | reverse complement strand
GACGCACCAGGTTCATGTCACCCAGATTGTCGGTGCTGGAGGTGAAAACGTGTTCGTAATCCACACGGAAACCGTAATCCAGCTGGAAGCTGATACCCACCCCGTTGTCGGTACGCAGGTAGTTACGACCATTCACGTATTCAATACGATCACCCATAAAGTATGGCTGAACGGATTTCAGCGCATACTGACCAACCGGGAAGGTGTAACCCGCGAAG
>NZ_SZWM01000697.1:0-218 GCF_005280805.1 Citrobacter sp. TBCS-14 | reverse complement strand
GTTGTAGGCCGGATAAGGCAACGCCGCATCCGGCAAATTATTGCGGGGACGCAACGCTTATCCGGCCTGCCGTTGTCGCTGAATTACTTCTGCTCTTCGCTCCAGTCATCGCTTTCTGACAGATCGCCGGAGCTTGGGATACGCTTCTCTTCCGCGGCCCATTCACCCAGGTCGATTAACTGACAACGTTTGCTGCAGAATGGACGAAACGGACTGAC
>NZ_SZWM01000694.1:0-218 GCF_005280805.1 Citrobacter sp. TBCS-14 | reverse complement strand
TCGATGCAAAGGCGTGACGTGTTGTTCTTCTACTGCCCGCAGTTCCAGCGTGTCACTGACTGTAATAATTTCTGACATGTTTATCTCCTTGGCGATTGTAAACGGGGGATTTCTGACTGGCAGTAGCCGATATTAATCTGCTTAGCGCCGTGGATGTCATATTTTTATGCTGTAACAGCAATCACTTAGAAACAATCTCTGGCGCGGAAGCCGTTACT
>NZ_SZWM01000695.1:0-218 GCF_005280805.1 Citrobacter sp. TBCS-14 | reverse complement strand
GCCGCCAGCACCATAAATATCGCCAGTTGGCGTTCTGTGTTGAAGCGGCGAGTCATCTTGCGCCCTAACACATCAAAATAGCCGCTGAGCTCGACGCCTTTGGTCAGTAACATCAGACCGCTAAGCGTAATAATCGTGTGCCAGTCAATGGCTCCCGGCCACAGCCGGGGCGCAAATGGCGTGAAAAGGCTCAGTGCAACCCCAACAATGATTAACAG
>NZ_SZWM01001172.1:0-582 GCF_005280805.1 Citrobacter sp. TBCS-14 | reverse complement strand
GTAGTTTTCCTGAATTGGACCTTCTGCCGTCAGCCCTTTGGCATGCTGGAAGAAAGTATCGGCCAGTTTTAATGCTTCAGCGCGATAGCCATAACGCGCCATCCCTTTTAGCCCAAACCAGAACTGATCCACCCAGACGCGTCCGCGCCAGTATATGTCCGCGCCGAAGGCCGGATTGGTCAGTGCTGCGGTGCCAAGTGGGACATATGTGTTGAACTCTTTCGGATCGAGCATCACGCTAACTACCGCATCCGCATGGGATTGTGTGGCCGCACCGTTAAACAGCGGNTGTGGCCGCACCGTTAAACAGCGGTGACCAGCCTTCCGGTCCTTTACCCCGCTCAACAATCGGTTTTCCTGCGCAGCCGTTGACCAACGGCTGATCTTCGATCCTGATGTCGTAGAAGAACTGTGTGGTTGAATCAAACATGCAGGTATTGATGTAATCCGCCAGTTTCTTCGCTAACGTTTGATAGCGCTTCGCGTCTTCTGGTTTACCGAGGATCGTTGCCATCCCTGCCAGATAATGGTTATCACTGTACATGTAGCTGGTCTGATCGACAGATTCCTGAAGTAATGAGT
>NZ_SZWM01000626.1:0-218 GCF_005280805.1 Citrobacter sp. TBCS-14 | reverse complement strand
CGTTTCACTAAAATGCAGTACGCCCCATAGGTAACAAGCGATAACTAAGCAATCTGATGTTGCGAGATGGACGTTCTTTCGGTTTTGAACCTCAAGGGGAACCCTCGTTTGATAAAGCGTCTCAATGGTTGTCAGTAAATAAACAAAAACTTTTGGAAGTGTGCTATTATAAGTCATATAAGTCGTGCGCTTTCTAATGCTTAGTGGTTTAAGATTAG
>NZ_SZWM01000625.1:0-218 GCF_005280805.1 Citrobacter sp. TBCS-14 | reverse complement strand
TGGTGACGCTGGACAGTACCGATTTTACTGACGTCGCGGCAGTCGTCATTACCGTTGCGGACAGCCGCAGCGGGATCCTGGCTTTGCTGAAACGCACCGGGTTTCACATACCGGTGTTTATATTTTCAGAGACCAACGTGGATGACCTGGCAGACGTTGAAGCGGTTATCTGCGGCAATGCGCAGGACTGGCTGGAGCTGGAGTCTGCCGCCTGTCGG
>NZ_SZWM01000624.1:0-218 GCF_005280805.1 Citrobacter sp. TBCS-14 | reverse complement strand
CGGAAAATCTGGTTAACCCGCTGCGCAAACACTTCCTGGCGCTGATTGGCTATGTGCAGCGCGGCCTTATTCCGCAACTTTATTCTTCCAGCCTGATCCTCGATCGCTGCAAAGATGAATACGAAAACGCTACGCTGTTATGCCGAAAAATCAATGAACTGCTGCATATTCAGTGTCCGGCGACGGAGGTGGTCTGGCTGTGCCTGTTCCTCAAAGAG
>NZ_SZWM01000623.1:0-218 GCF_005280805.1 Citrobacter sp. TBCS-14 | reverse complement strand
GCACTGTTGCACTGGCGTTTGATGAAGGGATCGTTGGCCTGGTTGGCAGGCTGGCGGAACCTATCAACCTTGCCGATGCGCAAAAACACCCCAGCTTTAAATATATTCCTTCGGTGAAAGAAGAACGCTTTCGTGCGTTCTTAGGCGTACCGATCATCCAGCGACGCCAGTTATTAGGCGTCCTGGTGGTACAGCAACGTGAGTTGCGCCAGTACGAC
>NZ_SZWM01000622.1:0-215 GCF_005280805.1 Citrobacter sp. TBCS-14 | reverse complement strand
AGACCGGCAGACACCGCATCGCCGAGCAGAAATCGCTGAGCACATCCCACGCCTTACACTGCGTGGTCAGATAGGCATTACAGGTGATGCGCGGCTCCGTGCCGCCAAAACCGTCCGGTACTGACTGGTCACAGTACTGCCCGATGACATACAGCGCCCATTTGTCCACGTCTGCCGCCCCGAGGCGTTTTCCCATGCCGTAACGTGGGTGGGTG
>NZ_SZWM01000621.1:0-218 GCF_005280805.1 Citrobacter sp. TBCS-14 | reverse complement strand
GGCGCGACCGATAGCGGTTTATGGGCGTAATGAGATTTCAGCCATTTTTGCCAGCCTGAAAGCGATGCAACAGGCACTGCGTGAGACGGTCAGTGAGGTACGCCAGGGGAGCTCGGCAATGCATACCGGGATCTCGGAAATCGCGATGGGTAATAACGACCTGTCCTCGCGAACTGAACAGCAGGCGGCATCGCTGGCGCAAACGGCAGCCAGTATGG
>NZ_SZWM01000620.1:0-218 GCF_005280805.1 Citrobacter sp. TBCS-14 | reverse complement strand
GGATAAACGGCAAATCGATCCGGCGCTGATGGCGCTGCTATTGCAGGAAGCCCCGGAAAAAATTACCGATCTTGGCGATCAGATTGTCATTCGCCATCTGTATATCGAACGACGGATGGTGCCGCTGAATATCTGGCTGGAGCAGGTCGAAGGTCAACAGCTGCGCGATGCCATTGAAGAGTACGGCAACGCGATTCGTCAGCTGGCCGCCGCCAATA
>NZ_SZWM01000619.1:0-217 GCF_005280805.1 Citrobacter sp. TBCS-14 | reverse complement strand
GCTTTCCCCTACGCATTATTCAGCGTATTGATGTTTACCACTCCGGAGTGGACGTATAACAGCAAAGTTATCTATGCGTTTGTCACCTACTTCCTGCTCTCTATTACCTATACGGCGATCAACATTCCATACTGCTCTCTCGGCAGCGTCATCACCAACGATCCGAAAGAACGTGTCGCATGCCAGTCATATCGCTTCGTGCTGGTCGGGATTGCAA
>NZ_SZWM01000618.1:0-218 GCF_005280805.1 Citrobacter sp. TBCS-14 | reverse complement strand
CGGATGGATTTACTTTACAAAAAACCTGGCTAACATGAACACATGTTTGATAGTGAACATGTGCTCTAATAGCCTTTGCTGTAGCAATGGTTATTTTTGACGAACTCATTAGTGGTAATTATATTGCCAGGGGACGTGCTATGCGTGAAAAGGAATACATAGTAACCATTGGCTCGGCCAATATGGATGTCGCCGGGTATTCGCATGCTTCTCTGAAT
>NZ_SZWM01000617.1:0-218 GCF_005280805.1 Citrobacter sp. TBCS-14 | reverse complement strand
GAGCTGCACGTACCGATGAAACCACGTACACAGTGTGGGGCTGGCGGCAGGGTGACGATTCACTGTGGCAACCAAACCAGCGCGTTATCGTCTGTGACCCCATTTGTGGTTTCAATAACCGCGAGCTGCTCATTTCTGAAGTGTCATTCACTAAAGACAACAACGGCACAATAACCGAACTACGTGTCGGTCCGCCGGATGCCTATCTGCCAGAACCT
>NZ_SZWM01001175.1:0-651 GCF_005280805.1 Citrobacter sp. TBCS-14 | reverse complement strand
TGCGCCCAGAATTTCTTTCGCCCGCGCGGTATCCTGAATACCCGGCAGTTCGACCACGATGCGGTCAGCACCCTGACGTTGTACAACCGGTTCAGCAACACCCAGTTGGTTAACACGGTTACGCAGAATGTTGATGTTCTGCTGTACCGCGTATTCACGGGCTTCGCTCAGACGCGCATCGGTCATTACCGCACGCAGTGCATTGCTGCCCTGGCTGGAAATAACCAGATCCTGGTGACGCTTGCTCAGGTANATAAGAGATCGCGTCGTCACGCGCCTTGCCATCACGGAAGGTGATGCTCAGACCGTAGTTATCTTCTTTACGAACGGTAGTATAAGGAATGCCTTTTTCACGCAGATCGCTGCGCAGGCTATCGATATTTTGTTCCTGCAGTTTACCCAGCGCGGTGTCCATATCCACTTCCATCAGGAAGTGAACGCCACCACGCAGGTCAAGACCGAGTTTCATCGGTTCTGCGTGAATGGCTGCCAGCCAGCGCGGGGTTGCCGGAGCAAGGTTAAGCGCCACGACGTACTGATCGCCCAGTACGCCCATTAATACTTCACGTGCGCGCAGTTGGGTATCAGTGGAGTCGAAGCGCGCGAGAATAGCACCCTCTTCCAGAGCCACAGACTTAGGTGTGATTTTAT
>NZ_SZWM01000526.1:0-217 GCF_005280805.1 Citrobacter sp. TBCS-14 | reverse complement strand
CAAATGGAGAGCTTTACAGACAAGTTATTGATACTTTGGGTAGATTGTAACGGAGGAATGCAAAACGCCTTAGATGATAAAACAGAGCTTCCTACAACTAACGAGTTAATCAATATCTTCTGTAAAACTGTTTTTATTAAAGAAAAAGAGGAAACGGAAGACGATACAGTCTTCTTTTCTTCTAGTTCATTGATTAAGAAAAAGAAAGATACTGTAA
>NZ_SZWM01000527.1:0-216 GCF_005280805.1 Citrobacter sp. TBCS-14 | reverse complement strand
TCTCACAACACTGTTTAAGTATACAGTATTTTTACGATATGAGAAGTCTGTACCTCTGCTACGTCAGTGCGGGTCCATTCATCACAAAGCGCGCATCACACAGATAACGCACAATGTCTTTTGGCGCATGGTCGGCGGGATTTCCTGCCGTACTGACAAACAACTTATTCACTTTGCGCACATTTGCCCGCAAAAGTTTTTCAATCGTCATCAGAC
>NZ_SZWM01000523.1:0-217 GCF_005280805.1 Citrobacter sp. TBCS-14 | reverse complement strand
CAAAACCAGAATGGTCGAAGGTTGGCTGGGCCAAATGCGCCTCCTGATAGCGAAAATCTCGGTTTTTATCCGTCAATCCGATAGATTCTTTTGTGTGATGCACCGCTCATTTTTGCCCTGGCCAGTTTTACCCATTGCGGCGCGTGTCACTGAATGATAAAACCGATATCCACAGGAATAACTTATACCCAATGTCTGTCACAGGAATTATCGTAAA
>NZ_SZWM01000524.1:0-215 GCF_005280805.1 Citrobacter sp. TBCS-14 | reverse complement strand
GTGGAAATCACGCTGATTTACAGCGGCAGCCATAAGGTGGATGGCAACCCCTACAGCCATCTTCCGGATGACGTCCGGGAAGCACTGCAGTCCCGGATGGATACTACCCGCCAGATGTTTGCGCAGAAGGTGTCGGCATATACCGGCCTGTCTGTGCAGACCGTGCTGGGTACCGAAGCTGCAGTATACAGCGGTCAGGAGGCCATTGATGCCGG
>NZ_SZWM01000249.1:0-217 GCF_005280805.1 Citrobacter sp. TBCS-14 | reverse complement strand
ACGTATGCCATTCCGTACAGGGATCCGTTCCTGGATCCCTGAAGGCAAAGATGTCGCGTTGGGACGGAATGAACTGACGATTGCCAACCTGTTAAAGCAACAGGGGTATGACACGGCGATGATGGGGAAATTGCACCTGAATGCCGGGGGCGATCGCACCGATCAACCGCAGGCGAAGGACATGGGGTTTGACTACACCCTGGTAAACCCGGCGGGA
>NZ_SZWM01000525.1:0-217 GCF_005280805.1 Citrobacter sp. TBCS-14 | reverse complement strand
ATAAAAAGCGATGGCGCGATCCATTTGTGCTACGGGGATTTCAAACCAATTAATTACGTTGCTCATACTTCCTCCTGCCTGTGTGAGTAATCTCAGAAGGACTATAAGACAGGGCTACTGACAGCATACTGTCAGTAGTGTGGCGACAGGAAAAGATAATTGCCTGTCGCTAATTCACAGGCAAAAAAAATCCCGACCTTACGATCGGGATTCCAGT
>NZ_SZWM01000519.1:0-217 GCF_005280805.1 Citrobacter sp. TBCS-14 | reverse complement strand
GAAGCCGCCGTGTTTATGGCAGGCGTCGGTCACTTGTTGGCTGCGGTTACCTTTCGCCAGCATGATCATGCTGCCGCCATGGGACTGCAGCAGGTCAACATAGGAGTCCATACGACCCGCAGTGGTTGGACCCAAAGAACCGGACGGGTAACCTGCCGGCGTTTTCGCCGGGCCTGCGTAGTAGATCGGGTGATCTTTCACGTACTGCGGCAGACCT
>NZ_SZWM01000520.1:0-217 GCF_005280805.1 Citrobacter sp. TBCS-14 | reverse complement strand
ATACCTCACATTTGTTACACTGCACAACAATTAAGCAACGTGGCTATCTGAACCATAATCTGGTATGATATCTGCATACTGATGAATACATAACATCAGACAGTTTATTGAAGCGGTCCGGGGGATGTCGCCGGACCGCTTTTTTTATTTGAAGGTATTATTAACCGGATTACGGAGAATGATATATTCAGAGAGTTGTAGTTGTCTCTTTATAAAT
>NZ_SZWM01000521.1:0-217 GCF_005280805.1 Citrobacter sp. TBCS-14 | reverse complement strand
AAACTGGCTCCAGCCAGAAGCCGTCGTCACCGTTGGTTCATCAATATCACGTCCGGCAGTGGTTTTTTGTGGTGGTGGATTACGCACAATCTCGCCATCACGAATTTCAATGACGCGTTCTGCCTGGGCGGCAACCTGGCTGTCGTGCGTGACGATAATTACCGTATGCCCGCGATCGCGTAGCTGATGCAGAATAGCCATCACCTCTTCGCCGGAG
>NZ_SZWM01000522.1:0-216 GCF_005280805.1 Citrobacter sp. TBCS-14 | reverse complement strand
AGAGCAAATATCTCAAACGTAACTCACTGAGTTAGTTTTGAGATATCGATGGGTTGTGCCTTTCACTCACGACCAGCAAGTGGCGTCCCCTAGGGGATTCGAACCCCTGTTGCCGCCGTGAAAGGGCGGAGTCCTAACCGCTAGACGAAGGGGACACGGAGTGTCACGACTTCGCAGCCGTCTTGCTTCTTTACTTTTCATCAGACAATCTGTGTG
>NZ_SZWM01001174.1:377-580 GCF_005280805.1 Citrobacter sp. TBCS-14 | reverse complement strand
CTGGCACTGGCCAATGGCTATCAATCTATTGCGTTCCCGGCTATCAGCACCGGAGCCTACGGATATCCACGTGCAGCGGCGGCGGAGATTGCGGTGAATACGGTGCAAAAATTTATCACCCGCCGTGCGCTACCTGATCAAATCTACTTCGTGTGTTTTGATGAGGAAAATGCCAGGTTATACAAGAGATTACTCACCCAACA
>NZ_SZWM01001174.1:0-224 GCF_005280805.1 Citrobacter sp. TBCS-14 | reverse complement strand
CTGCTGTTTTCTGTTCTGCTGGCCGCGGCGAAACGCGGGGTACGGGTTCGTTTGCTGTTGGATGATAACAACACTCCGGGCCTTGATGACACGCTGCGTCTGTTGGATAACCATCCAAATATTGAAGTCCGCCTGTTTAATCCCTTTTCATTTCGCATCCTTCGCGCATTGGGGTATTTAACCGATTTCGCCCGGCTCAATCGCCGCATGCACAATAAAAGTTA
>NZ_SZWM01001189.1:0-217 GCF_005280805.1 Citrobacter sp. TBCS-14 | reverse complement strand
GTGCCATCGGCCCATTGCGCATTATTGCGCAACGTAAACGTCCAGATACGGTTATCATTACTCTTCCACTGTGTGGCGACACCGGGAATAATCTCACCCTTTTCATTCTGGTTGACCAGCCCTTCGAATAAATCGCGAATAACCTGAATTTCTGGAAGCCCAACGGCTTTTGCCGGATCGAGTGACGCTGGCTCATCTTTTATATGACGCACCAGTT
>NZ_SZWM01001188.1:0-217 GCF_005280805.1 Citrobacter sp. TBCS-14 | reverse complement strand
GTGGCGCTGGAAACGACTCTCGCGCCCGAAGAACTGCTTAATCACACCCAACGCATTGAGCTACAGCAGGGTCGCGTACGTAAAGCTGAACGCTGGGGCCCGCGTACGCTGGACCTCGACATCATGCTGTTTGGCGATGAAGTGATTAACACCGAACGTCTGACCGTGCCGCACTACGACATGAAGAACCGCGGCTTCATGCTGTGGCCGCTGTATG
>NZ_SZWM01001180.1:0-217 GCF_005280805.1 Citrobacter sp. TBCS-14 | reverse complement strand
ATCCTGTCGCCGTTTGTTTCCGTCATTTCCAGTCGTTCAACGGTTGGGTTACGTACCAAACGCTGGAAACTGTTCCTGATCCCGGAAGAGTATTCTCCGCCGAAGGTGCTGGTGGACACGGATAACTATCTGGAGTTGAACCGTAATCGTTCGCTGGATGATGGTTTCATGCACGCTGTGTTTAACCCGTCGTTTAACGCGCTGGCAACGGCAATGG
>NZ_SZWM01001179.1:0-216 GCF_005280805.1 Citrobacter sp. TBCS-14 | reverse complement strand
TATTTCCCGCCAAACTGGGCGCCGAGGCCGAGTTTCTGGGCTTCTTCCAGCAGTTCTTGTTCCAGTTGCAGATCGCGGAATGCCTGACCGTGAGCGTTACCTTCAGTCGGCAGCGCATCATAGTAGTGTGTGCTGGCCAGTTTCACCGTTTTGAGGGTGCTTTCTGCTGACGTACCACCAATTACAAATGCGATATGGTACGGTGGGCAAGCTGCA
>NZ_SZWM01000171.1:0-216 GCF_005280805.1 Citrobacter sp. TBCS-14 | reverse complement strand
AGTCGGTGATTAACCTGCTGTCGTACAATATCGACGGCATTATTTTGTCCGAGAAATATCACACTCTGCGCACAGTTAAATTTCTGCGTTCAGCCAACATTCCGGTAGTCGAGCTGATGGATATTCAGGGCGATCGTCTGGACATGGAAGTAGGTTTCGATAACCGTCAGGCGGCGTTTGATATGGTCAGCACCATGCTGGATAAACGCCAGCGGC
>NZ_SZWM01001181.1:0-216 GCF_005280805.1 Citrobacter sp. TBCS-14 | reverse complement strand
GATCAACCCAGCGATCTTCACGCGTGACTGCATAGACCGGATTGAGTGGATAGTAGATGCGGTTATGCTTCTTGTTCGCCTCACCGACGACCAGCAGCCGCACCTCGTCACTGGTGTTGTTGATAAAAGTGTGGCACACACCGGTTCCTGCCGGAAAACCAACGCTGTCGCCGGGTTCCAGCTTCCATAAGTAACCATTTATCCAGGCTTCCGGGT
>NZ_SZWM01000173.1:0-216 GCF_005280805.1 Citrobacter sp. TBCS-14 | reverse complement strand
CAGGCGGTTCTGCGTCCAGGCGAAGATCCACGGAATAGCACGCAGAGACTCTACGCCACCGGTCGGGCGACGTTTTGCCGGACGTGAGCCGAGTGGTAACTTGCCCAGTTCCTGCTCTGGTGTTGCGGAACGGAAGTAAGGTACAAAGTCTTTGTTTTCACGAACATATCCACGATAGAGATCGCAGGAGATATCTGAAAGCTCATCCATGATATG
>NZ_SZWM01001183.1:0-216 GCF_005280805.1 Citrobacter sp. TBCS-14 | reverse complement strand
ATCTGTACTTTCCGCTCCCCAGCGCCGTTGCCAGGTACTGCTGACGCTTTTCCTGCCGGGGCAAATCGCTACTACACAAACCTTCAGCAGCCTCAACGGTGTCGATGATGCCACGGTTCAGGAAGATATTATTGGCGCAGGGCTCGAAATCCAGCGCTATCACCGGCTCACGATAGCCACCGCGCAGAATGGTGGCTATGCGATCGAAGGAACCCC
>NZ_SZWM01001186.1:0-216 GCF_005280805.1 Citrobacter sp. TBCS-14 | reverse complement strand
GACCTGGCCCAGATGCTGCGGCAACACGGATTCGAGTCTTTCACGCAGCAGGCGGGCAAGAACAGGGGATGTACCGCCTGAGGAGACCGCCACCATCAGCGGAGAGCGGTCGATAATGGAGGGCATGATAAAACTGGCCGCTTTTGGCGCATCGACCACGTTACAGAAAATACGGCGTGTCTCTGCGGCATTGCTGACGCTAAGATTAACGGCATC
>NZ_SZWM01001185.1:0-216 GCF_005280805.1 Citrobacter sp. TBCS-14 | reverse complement strand
CTATAACCCTGAACATTAAGAGCGTATCTTGCTAAAAATATGATTTATCCCGAGATATTAAAAAGTGCAAGGCTGTATATTCGTTTATAATCAGGATAAGCTAAAAAAAAAGGATTCGATTTACTGGCTAAAAAGGGAAAAATGAAAGGGCCTCAATTTGTATCAGCAGCAACGTATTTTTCCATCCTTTGCTACAGGATGCCGGATTACACCCAT
>NZ_SZWM01001178.1:0-980 GCF_005280805.1 Citrobacter sp. TBCS-14 | reverse complement strand
AAGCAGATTTCAAAATTTTGCCCGACCTGTTGAGCAAAGAAGAAATTGGTGTGGGTGTGAAAAAAGGTGAACCTGCGCTGTTGAAGGCCGTGAACGACGAACTATTAAAGCTCGAGTCAACCGGGCAGGCAGCCAAAATTTATGATGTCTGGTTTGGTCCGCAAACCAAAAATCCACAGCCCCGCGCCTTCAAAATAGAAGCGAAGTAATATGCTCTCAGGCCTTTTTAATCGTCCCGCAGCTTCGGCTGCGGATTTTACGCATCTGCGCCAGGCGCGTGTTGAACTGCGTAATGTCATAAAACACTATGACAATCATACCGTGCTTAACGGCGTCAGCCTGTCGGTTGAACCGGGCNTCGCCTGATAAACCAACTGGAGTCACTGAGCGGCGGCGATATTTTTATTGATGACAAACCAATCGGTCAGCTGCGCGGCCCCGCATTGCGTCAGCTTCGCAGCCGGATTGGTTTCGTGTTCCAGCAATTCAATCTCTACACCCACCTGACGGCACAGCAGAACATCACGTTGGCGCTGGAATATGTTCACGGTTGGAAAAAAACGGATGCTGAGCAACGGGCACTTGAACTGCTGGAACAGGTAGGATTAGCTGAGAAAGCCGATGCGTATGCCGCCCAACTTTCCGGCGGGCAGCAACAACGTGTTGCTATCGCCCGCGCGCTGGCCTCCTCGCCGCAAATCATCCTGTTTGATGAACCCACCTCCGCGCTGGATCCAGAAATGATTGGCGAAGTGTTGCAGGTCATGAAGCGTNATTACCATGATTGTCGTGACCCATGAAATGCATTTCGCCAGGGAGATTGCCGATCGTGTGGTGTTTATTGATGGCGGCGATATTCTCGAAGTCGCACCTCCTGAGGCGTTTTTCACTCGCCCTCAGCACCCCAGGACCCAACGTTTTCTGAAAAAAGTGCTCGACCCGTTACACCAGGAGTCATCGTTATAATGCATGCAATGGAC
>NZ_SZWM01001098.1:0-207 GCF_005280805.1 Citrobacter sp. TBCS-14 | reverse complement strand
CATTCAGACTGAAGGTCTTGCCCGCTTCGAGACTGCCGCCGAAACCGTTCTGGCTGTAATCGCCTTTAACTGCCGTACCGTCACTCATCCGGGTGCGCAGCTCATTGCTGAAGCGATTGTATTTCAGCACACCGTCTACGTAGTAGCCGTCATTATCTGACCATGTGGCATAGAGACCGCCGCCGGTACTGCCGATCGTACTGTCTC
>NZ_SZWM01000178.1:0-209 GCF_005280805.1 Citrobacter sp. TBCS-14 | reverse complement strand
GGCCCGTCATCATCACCGGATATCGCCAGCGTCGCGAGTGCCTCTCCGGCAGTCAGACTGTCGCCGGACACCGCATCCGTCAGGCGGCTGATACCAAGCTGGCCAGCAAGCGCACAAAAGAAAACCCGCGCATAGGCGGGTTCAAGCATCAGCGGCTCATTAAAGGCCATGCTGGCAATATGCGGGAGATTACGCAGCTCTGCTGTCAC
>NZ_SZWM01001097.1:0-216 GCF_005280805.1 Citrobacter sp. TBCS-14 | reverse complement strand
TGCCAGTGGGCTGACGGCTTCCAGATGCGTGACCGCATTGCCGAAACGCTCGCGTTGCTGGCTGACGCGCGAGCGAATATTGTCCGCCAGTCGGTATTCCAGTTGCTGAATACGTGTTTGCGCGCGGTGAATACGCGGCTGCGGGGTTTGCTGATTCAGACGCTGCAGCATGCGCTGTTGACGCTGATTTGCCTGTTTAATCTTATTCTCAAGAGC
>NZ_SZWM01000174.1:0-216 GCF_005280805.1 Citrobacter sp. TBCS-14 | reverse complement strand
GGGCAGATGCTGCTAACGCGTGCGGATATGGAAGACAGAGAGCGCTTCCTCAACGCCCGCGATACGCTGCGCGCGCTGCTGGATAACAACATTGTTCCGGTCATCAATGAGAACGATGCGGTGGCGACCGCTGAAATTAAAGTCGGTGACAACGACAATCTTTCGGCGCTGGCGGCGATCCTTGCCGGAGCCGATAAGCTGCTGCTGCTGACCGAT
>NZ_SZWM01001095.1:0-216 GCF_005280805.1 Citrobacter sp. TBCS-14 | reverse complement strand
GCGGGGGTCGTATTGGCCATACCAAGTTCACCGACGCCAAACAGCGTTACGCCATCCCTGGCCAGCTCATGGGTATAACGGATAACTTCCAGCAGCAGTTCCTCGGCCTGAGAACGGCGCATTGCCGGGCCTTGAGCAATATTACCGCAGCCGCGCGCCACGCGCATATTCACCACGCCGGGAATGAGTTCAGCATCGATGCCGACATCAATCACA
>NZ_SZWM01001096.1:0-216 GCF_005280805.1 Citrobacter sp. TBCS-14 | reverse complement strand
GGCCTCAATCTTCGCTTTGATCGCTTTCACCGTCGGGCTTTTTGAAATTACACCGCAGTATTCCGGCATGGTACGAGCAAAATCCTCGGTGCCAATTTCACGCGCCAGATTGATGATGTGCTCTTTATCATGGGAGATAAGTGGGCGCAGGATCAGAGTGTCTGATACGTTATCGATCAAACGCAGGTTGGTCAGCGTCTGGCTCGACACCTGGCC
>NZ_SZWM01001093.1:0-216 GCF_005280805.1 Citrobacter sp. TBCS-14 | reverse complement strand
GGCGTAGCTGGCGATGTTGAACGGCAGACCGAGGAACACATCGCATGAACGCTGATACAGTTGGCAAGAGAGTTTGCCATCCGCCACGTAGAACTGGAAGAACGCGTGGCACGGCGCCAGCGCCATTTTATCCAGTTCGCCTACGTTCCACGCGGAAACGATAATACGACGGGAATCCGGGTCGTTTTTCAACTGGTTCAGCACCGTCGTGATCTG
>NZ_SZWM01001094.1:0-215 GCF_005280805.1 Citrobacter sp. TBCS-14 | reverse complement strand
TTTGAGTGGCGACTGGCGGCAGGGGTGGTTATTGCTCTGGCGCACGACGTGATTATCACGCTGGGGATCCTGTCGTTGTTCCATATTGAGATTGACCTGACTATCGTCGCATCACTGATGTCGGTAATCGGTTACTCGCTGAACGACAGTATCGTTGTATCTGACCGTATTCGTGAAAACTTCCGCAAGATTCGTCGCGGTACGCCTTACGAAAT
>NZ_SZWM01001092.1:0-215 GCF_005280805.1 Citrobacter sp. TBCS-14 | reverse complement strand
TTTTTACCATGTGGACACCGGGCTACCTGCAATCGCGTTTTACACTTCAGGCGCAGGATGCCGCGCTATTCACTACTGTGTATTGGGTGACGAAAGCCATTGGCCTGTTCCTGAATCAGTTCACCGTGAAATGGATGAAACTGCGCACTTTCCTGCTGATCTGCGCAAGCATTGGTCTGGTCTCTATTGCGCTGATTGCCAACAGCAACAATACC
>NZ_SZWM01000131.1:0-215 GCF_005280805.1 Citrobacter sp. TBCS-14 | reverse complement strand
TTCACGAAGTTCTTCACTCAAGAGTTCATGAAGGCCCTCTACTAAGGAAATATCCGCATGCTCATCTAAGAACTCTGGTAAGAGCTGACGCACACGATCGAGTTTTAAATGGTCCAATTGGTTGAGTAATTGATGATAAGTTGTCATAAGCGCTCCCTTCACAATAAATCGTAGGCTTGAAGATTCTCATCCACATAAGCCTCTAGTTCGTCTTC
>NZ_SZWM01001177.1:0-558 GCF_005280805.1 Citrobacter sp. TBCS-14 | reverse complement strand
GCGATGATTTTATCCAGCGCCACGCGACCTTTCTCTACGCGCGCTCTGGCACCTTCGTCAATCCACGGCAGGCTGCTTCGCAATGCCGCCTGATAATCTTTGGCCTGCTCACGCTGTGCAGCATTCAGGGTGTACTGTTTACCGTTGAAGGTGACATCACCGGCCTGGGTAATCACCAGGTCGCCGTTTTCGCCTTTCACCTGCACCGTTTGCGGGCTCAAAATAACATCGTCACGTGGGGTGACGCTGCACTGGTAATCTGCATGTGCGGCCATCGCCGTGAACGTTAGGACTGCCGCCAGCAGCGTTTTGCGCATCATATCTTTCCCTCAAGACAAATCGGGCCGGCATTTGCCGACCCTGTGCNGAAAAGTTCGCTGGTACGCACTTCTTCGAGTTTGTGCTCTTCCAGCCACTTACGCACGATTGCCTGGTGTTCTTCGGTGCATTTGCCGATTTCCTGCAGACAGATCAGACCTTCCCAGGCCAGATAGCCGCTGCCGTCAAAAGCCAGCTTGTTCGGTTCGATAACTTCATTGATAAAGTCATCAACGATTT
>NZ_SZWM01001009.1:0-215 GCF_005280805.1 Citrobacter sp. TBCS-14 | reverse complement strand
AAATGCGGTGTCGGTGGTGGTGTATGAGGCCTGGCGCCAGTTAGGTTATCCCGGCGCGGTATTACGCAGTTGATTTATGTCGGATGGCGGCTGACGCCTTATCCGACCTACGGAAGAATTTACCGTTTATTTTCGAGCGTTATCGGCGCAGTCAGGTTGGACACGGACCGCGCTTGCCGACCTGTGCATACACGCAGTACGTGAGGATGGCGAGC
>NZ_SZWM01001008.1:0-215 GCF_005280805.1 Citrobacter sp. TBCS-14 | reverse complement strand
TAATTTTCGAATCCTGCGAAGGAAACGTTCGGCAATTTAGCTATGCCTCGCTCAATGAAGAGATTAACCGCACGGCAAACCTGTTCCATTCTTTAGGGATCCGCAAGGGCGATAAGGTCGCATTGCATCTGGATAACTGTCCGGAATTCATTTTTTGCTGGTTTGGGCTGGCAAAAATTGGCGCCATCATGGTGCCGATTAATGCCCGTTTGCTG
>NZ_SZWM01001012.1:0-215 GCF_005280805.1 Citrobacter sp. TBCS-14 | reverse complement strand
CCTGCCCGGCAATCACCATCGGATGATCGAACGGCGGAACCCAGGTAAAACCCTGCTGCTGCGATAGCTCAATCGCTTTGGCTTTGGCTTCATCAAAATTCGCGCCATGCAGCAGCACTTCTCCGCCGAAGCCGCGCACGGCATCAACTTTGATATCGGCAGTAGCCGTTGGCATGACAATCAGTGCCTTCACGCCTAGTCGTGCAGAAGAGAAC
>NZ_SZWM01001011.1:0-215 GCF_005280805.1 Citrobacter sp. TBCS-14 | reverse complement strand
CCGTGCAGAAAGCGCAAAAGGGCAAAATTACTGCCACGCGTTCGCTGGATATGGAGTCATTGTGCAAAAGTGAAGCATCGGAGCTTTATAATACGGGTGCCCAGAAAATTGCTATCACCGGTCTTGAGCAATTTCAGGGTAGCTATGAGATGCGCGGTTCTACCTTCCGCAAAGAGAGTTTTGTCTGCTCATTTGACGCAGACGGGCAGTTTTTG
>NZ_SZWM01000397.1:0-215 GCF_005280805.1 Citrobacter sp. TBCS-14 | reverse complement strand
GCGAAATAAAGACCACGGTGCGCTGATGCTTCGCCTGTAGTTTTACCAGTTCATCCTGCATCTCAGTACGAATTAATGGATCGAGGGCTGAGAAGGCCTCATCCATTAATAAGATGTCAGGATTAATGGCTAATGCACGGGCGAGGCCCACACGCTGGCGCATCCCCCCGAACCTTCCTTCACGCGAACGGTAATAGAGTTCAGCCACGATTGCC
>NZ_SZWM01001010.1:0-215 GCF_005280805.1 Citrobacter sp. TBCS-14 | reverse complement strand
ACTAACCATAAAATTGTAACTGGTTTAGTATCAGTTGGCGAAATGGAAGACCAAGCGGAAACTAATAGCTATCCAGCTGATGACGTACCAGACCATGGAGTTAAAAAAGGCGCTACCTTACTTCAAGGCGAAATGGTATTCATTCAAACAGATCAAGCGCTTAAAGAAGACATTTTAGGTCAACAAAGAACAGCGAATGGTTTGGGTTGGTCTCC
>NZ_SZWM01000400.1:0-215 GCF_005280805.1 Citrobacter sp. TBCS-14 | reverse complement strand
ATTTCGCCGTCGCAGATAGCGTCCACGTCCACTTCAACCGCATCATCAAGGAAACGGTCCAGCAGTACCGGCGCATCGTTAGAAACGCTGACCGCAGTCTGGAAGTAGCGACGCAGGTCGGCTTCGTCATAGACGATTTCCATCGCGCGACCGCCGAGAACGTAGGACGGACGTACCACAAGCGGGTAACCAATCTCTTTTGCCTTCTCAACAGC
>NZ_SZWM01001015.1:0-215 GCF_005280805.1 Citrobacter sp. TBCS-14 | reverse complement strand
GAGGCCGCGTCGCGGTTGCCGCCCATGGCGTAAACCTGACGGCCAAGACGGGTATAGTTCATCAGCACTGCGGTAAAGACGATCACCGCCGCCAGGCACAGCAGGGGCAGGGTCAGGCCGTAGTCGTAGCCATCTGCCGCGGTGAAGGAGAACCAGTTAATGCCGTTCATCCTTCCAACGATACCAGCGATACTCCTGCGGTCACACGTGATGCC
>NZ_SZWM01001014.1:0-215 GCF_005280805.1 Citrobacter sp. TBCS-14 | reverse complement strand
TCCGGTATCGGCTATGACTGGACGGGCATGTCCTACCAGGAACGGCTGTCCGGTAACCAGGCACCTGCCCTGTATGCGATTTCACTGATCGTCGTCTTCCTGTGTCTGGCGGCATTGTACGAGAGCTGGTCAATTCCGTTCTCCGTTATGCTGGTCGTTCCACTGGGGGTTATCGGTGCGCTGCTGGCGGCAACATTCCGTGGTTTGACCAACGA
>NZ_SZWM01001013.1:0-215 GCF_005280805.1 Citrobacter sp. TBCS-14 | reverse complement strand
ATCTGTTTCGCCAAATATTTCCGCATCAGTGCATTTTGTAGTGTCACGCCACGACACACAGGGAAACCTCGTTCCACGACATGAAAGCCGTGTCGTAGAAAGAACGCTTCCGCAGCCTTACTGACATTTGAAGTAAGTTCACCCATTCCACGTTGTCTGGCTTCTTCATGAATGCGGTCCATCAGTAGCGTCCCTACGCCCTGTCTCGGGTAGAC
>NZ_SZWM01001187.1:612-840 GCF_005280805.1 Citrobacter sp. TBCS-14 | reverse complement strand
GATGCTCGCCATCTGATGTTGGGAGTCGCCGGTTGGATGCGCTACATCAGCGGTGTGGATGAACAAGGTCATCCGATTGAGGTGATAGATCCGCTGTCAGCACAGTATCAGGCTATTTATCAACAGTATCCATCAATAGAAGAACGTGTCCGGGCGCTGTTAGCAATTGACACTATCTTTGGGCGAGACCTTTGCGAGAACACAGACTTTATCGAACGCGTAACCGCT
>NZ_SZWM01001187.1:223-575 GCF_005280805.1 Citrobacter sp. TBCS-14 | reverse complement strand
TATCGAACGCGTAACCGCTGCCTGTCTGCAATTGCACAGCGTAGGCGCACGTGCAGCGGTAGCCGCTCTGAGCCAATAGCGTGGTGTTATTAAAGACCCACGATCTGTCTGACATAGGCCAGATGTTCCAGCGATTTTTGGTAAGCACCGTCAGCATCAGCCTGGCGGATCGCATCCACAATCGCTTTATGCTGTGTATTCATGCTGGTTAATACATCCCGATTGCCGGAACGTTTGTCCAGTCCGGCATACGGGATGTTAACGCGCTGTTCCCACAGCATTCGCGACATATCAAGCAGTACGCGGTTCTGACTGGCTTCTGATACTGTTAGATGGAATTGCTTATCGAGGG
>NZ_SZWM01001187.1:0-189 GCF_005280805.1 Citrobacter sp. TBCS-14 | reverse complement strand
AATAAAAACCATGCACATTGTTTTCGCTAATGGCCTTTTCCATGCTGAGATGCAGTGCTTCAAGCTGGCTAATTAGATCTTCTTTCCCGGCCTGAGCAGCAAGACGCGCACAATGGCTGTCGACCAACTCACGCGAATAGAGGATTTCTTCAATCGTATAATCACTGGTGGAATGCTTTTTATCAGCAA
>NZ_SZWM01000898.1:0-215 GCF_005280805.1 Citrobacter sp. TBCS-14 | reverse complement strand
TACCAGCGGTCGCTGGAGCTATGCGCGCCAGCTTTATGGCCACGTTTATACTGCAAAACTAGGAACGCTTTCTGATCTGGTTGCCGCAGGCGATCAGCTTAACCAACAGCACATCACCCTGGCCGGGTACGAGAAAGAAACTCAGACTCCGGCAGATGAACTGGCAGCCAGTCGCACCGCACGTAATGCGGTCTTTATCCGTAACGATCCGGCGC
>NZ_SZWM01000899.1:0-215 GCF_005280805.1 Citrobacter sp. TBCS-14 | reverse complement strand
CGTGCACTGCGTGATCAGTTGAATCCGGGCGAATATGGCCTGTTCCTTGGCACCGCACATCCGGCGAAATTTAAAGAAAGCGTTGAACAGATTCTGAATGTCACGCTGGATCTACCAAAAGAGCTGGCGGAACGCGCGGACTTGCCGCTGCTTTCGCATCATCTGCCCGCTGATTTTGCGCAACTGCGTAAGCTGATGATGACCCGCGGTTAACG
>NZ_SZWM01000900.1:0-215 GCF_005280805.1 Citrobacter sp. TBCS-14 | reverse complement strand
CGAGGGCGATGAAAATGACTAACGCAATTTTCATCCACGCCTCCTGACCAGCCAGACAAAGCAGGGCGCACCAATCAGCGCCACTACTGCCCCGGCAGGCAATTCGCCAGGAAAAGCCATCGCTCGGGCCAGAACATCAGCCAGCAGCAGCAGCGTAGCGCCCATCAGCATGCTCATCGGTAAAACCTTGCGCTGATCGAATCCCACCCAGAAGC
>NZ_SZWM01001176.1:0-215 GCF_005280805.1 Citrobacter sp. TBCS-14 | reverse complement strand
CTCAGACTCCGCCGATAAAGACGATATCAACGGGACGTTGCCCAGTTTTTATCGCGAAACCGGGCAGCGCCTGAGTCTGGTCATGGAGGAGTATAAAGGGGCGTGGATAGTGGCGAGTTCCACTGTTCCTTCGCTGTACTGCCGTAAAAGGTAACGTCATATCCGGATACAAAAAGAGTGCCCCCACGCAGGAATTCATATTTGTCATCATCGAC
>NZ_SZWM01000901.1:0-215 GCF_005280805.1 Citrobacter sp. TBCS-14 | reverse complement strand
AGCAGCGAGTAAAAATTCAAGATTCAGGTCACATTTCATGGTGTACAAATAGTATCTCTTTGCAGTGATTTCAACCTTTTGTATTAGTTTTGCTTACGGGAATCCCCTATTACAAGGTGGCTATCGTTAGATGCAATAACAATAAGGGCAGGGTTTCTTTATTGCGCTGTGATGATAAGTGACGTTGATGAATTTCAGGAGCACTATTTGTGAAA
>NZ_SZWM01001182.1:0-214 GCF_005280805.1 Citrobacter sp. TBCS-14 | reverse complement strand
AATGCCAGCCGAGAAAATCAACGAAACCCTGGTTCAGCGCGGCATTATGGTTTTCGCCATCCTGCTGGCCTGGAGTGCAATTGTGCTCAATGCGCCGGTGCTGAGCTTTACCTCTATTTGTAGCCCAATCTTCGGCATGGTGGGCTGCTTGATCCCGGCATGGCTGGTCTACAAAGTTCCTGCATTGCACAAATACAAAGGCGCCTCTCTATAC
>NZ_SZWM01000903.1:0-214 GCF_005280805.1 Citrobacter sp. TBCS-14 | reverse complement strand
CTGCCCAATCCACATCGGTGATAACTGTATGTTGGCACCGGGAGTCCATATCTATACGGCAACTCATCCACTGGACGCTAACGAACGCAATAGCGGGGTTGAACTAGGGAAACCTGTAACCATCGGGAATAATGTCTGGATCGGTGGTCGCGCAGTCATAAATCCGGGGGTAACACTGGGCGACAATGTGGTTGTGGCGTCAGGCGCAGTGGTG
>NZ_SZWM01000904.1:0-214 GCF_005280805.1 Citrobacter sp. TBCS-14 | reverse complement strand
CTGGCTTACGATGCGTACTATCGCTATTTCCTCGGCGATAAACCGGAGTTGATGAGCGACGCAGAATGGCAACGTCGTTACTGATCGCGTCGGTTGTGTTATGCTATCGTACTCGTTAAAGAGTACAAAGGGGGAAGCAAGCACGCTTCCCCCGCAACGATGGCGATAACTTATGACTCAGCAATCACCCTATTCAGCAGAGATGGCAGAACAG
>NZ_SZWM01000905.1:0-214 GCF_005280805.1 Citrobacter sp. TBCS-14 | reverse complement strand
CCGCAGCCAAAGTCGATAACCGTTTTGCCGTTAAGATCGAGACCGTCCAGCCATTGCAGGCACAGAGAGGTGGTGGGGTGAGTGCCGGTACCAAACGCCAGACCCGGGTCCAGCATCACGTTGACGGCGTTCTCATCCGGGACATCGCGCCAGCTCGGGCAAATCCACAGGCGTTCGCCAAAGCGCATCGGATGGAAGTTATCCATCCATTCGC
>NZ_SZWM01001198.1:0-214 GCF_005280805.1 Citrobacter sp. TBCS-14 | reverse complement strand
CGATAAGTTTGGCTACGCAGTGACCTACAACCTGTGCGGAGCCGGGCTTATCGTTGCACTACTGGTCTACTTTGCCTGTCGTGGCATGGTGAAGAATATCGGTTCAGAGCCGGACCATAAGCCGCTGAATTTCCGTAACCTGCTCTATGTGCTGGCCGGTACGGTTGTGATGGTCTTTATCTGCGCCTGGCTGATGCACAATGTACAGGTTGCC
>NZ_SZWM01001184.1:0-602 GCF_005280805.1 Citrobacter sp. TBCS-14 | reverse complement strand
GGCTGCCAGTCAGCGTACATCGCAAATTTACCCATTGGTACGGCAACCGGTGCCGCTTGCGGCTCTTCATAAAATTGGGCATCTAATGTTACATCGCTTCCCGGGCGTGACAGCTTCTCTTCAAGTGCCAGCAACTCTGCCAGCCGTGCAGGCGTCACCGCGTAAAACGCTGGCGCGTTGTTGGCNGCATTATTGGCGAAAACGGCCACTGCGCCACCTGCTGACTTTGCCAGCACGGCCTGGTGATCGTGTAATAAGGCGTCAATACCGACGACGTCCGGAGTCAAAATTTTACAGGGCATAATGTTTCTCAATACTGAACAACAACCGAGAAGGAACTGCTTTTATAGTAACACAGAGAGAGAGGAGAGCAGCAGATGAGGGAAGGTTCCCCCATCTGCAAAGGGGTAAACAGGTTCATTCGTTATACGCGCGGACGTTTGCGATACAACCATAATCCTGGCACGGAAAGTCCAATTGAGAGTGCGCCCACAATCGATGAGGCTTTCAGAAAATTGGTCAGCAGGGTGATCATCAGCGCTTCGCTATAGCCGAAATGACCGATCTTTACGGCGGATATCATGGCGGTGTAGGCGGAGATC
>NZ_SZWM01000076.1:0-560 GCF_005280805.1 Citrobacter sp. TBCS-14 | reverse complement strand
GATTGGCCAGGGTTAAATCGTTATCCACGCCGTGCTCGCATAATACGCCGCAGTGACCGTGCGAGGTGTATTCACAGAAGCAGGTATCGGACATGACAATCATTTCCGGCACGGTCTGCTTACAGATACGCGACATGCGNTGACATGCGCGCCACCAGTCCGTCTTCTTTCCAGGCATCGCTGCCGGTGTCATCGGTATGGTGGGAAATACCAAAGGTCATCACCGAGCGGATACCGGCGTTGGCAATGCGTTCGATTTCGCGTGCCAGATGTTTCTCTGGAATGCGCATCACGCCGGGCATGGCCTCGATGGCTTTGTAATCGTCGAGTTCTTCTTCAACAAAGATCGGCAACACCAGGTCATTTAAGCTGAGTGTTGTCTCTTCAAACATGGCGCGCAGCGCAGGGGATTTGCGCAGGCGGCGAGGGCGTTGGATTAGGTCTGTCATGGTATGCCTGATGTTTGTGAAATCGAAGGCCGTAGTATACCCGAACCTGAGGGCGGGTGGTTTACGAAAGTTGGCTTTATATTTGGATTTCCCGTGGCGAAAGGCTGAATC
>NZ_SZWM01001283.1:0-214 GCF_005280805.1 Citrobacter sp. TBCS-14 | reverse complement strand
GCCCGTGGCATTTGTTGCACGGATCTTTGATCAACGTACCGCGGCCCTGACAGTGCGGACAGGTCTGCTGTACGGCAAAAAAGCCCTGACGCATCTGTACCTGACCAGAACCGTGACAGGTTGGACAGGTTTGCGGCTGAGTGCCTGCCTTCGCGCCGCTGCCGTGGCAAACGTCACACTCTTCCAGCGTCGGAATACGGATCTCTTTGGTGAC
>NZ_SZWM01001284.1:0-214 GCF_005280805.1 Citrobacter sp. TBCS-14 | reverse complement strand
CGATGATTGCCCATCACGGCGAAGCAAAAACGGAAGAATGGCTGCGTGGCGTGAAAGCGAATCTGGCACGTAAAGCGACTGGCGGCGACCGTGACGTTGCCCGCGATATCCTCGGGGGTATTTGCGATATTGGCCTGGCGAACTCCTATTACGTCGGCCATATGAAAAACGCCAAAGAAGGCAGCGATGCACGTCAGTGGGGCGATGCAATTAA
>NZ_SZWM01001291.1:0-214 GCF_005280805.1 Citrobacter sp. TBCS-14 | reverse complement strand
GCATTTCAAGCCTGATTGCTGTCATTATTGGCGTTGGGGCAGGTGTAGCGGTAACCCGATCCTGGGGCGCGGAATTCAGGCCGATAGTGGAAACCATTGCCGCCGTGGGGCAAACTTTTCCGCCGGTTGCGGTGCTGGCGATCGCCGTACCGGTGATGGGGTTTGGCCCGGAGCCTGCGATTATCGCGCTGATCCTGTATGGGGTGTTACCGAT
>NZ_SZWM01001292.1:0-214 GCF_005280805.1 Citrobacter sp. TBCS-14 | reverse complement strand
ACGATCAGCTCGCATGATAACAGTACCGACATCACAGTGGTGATGGACCATAAGCAATATGCCATTCCCTCAACCCTTGGCTGGCGTAACGGGGATAATGCCTGGTTTAGTTTCATCATGGATATCCGCAAGGCCAGGCAGTTCGAAGTCTACGTCAATGACCGCAAAGCAGGGACCTTCAGCGTTGACCTGACAAACGCTACGAAGGCACTGC
>NZ_SZWM01001289.1:0-213 GCF_005280805.1 Citrobacter sp. TBCS-14 | reverse complement strand
CATTACTGGGCTTTTATCGGGTGTTCGAGCGTGCGGTTTCAGTACTGGGTAACGTGAGTTTGTCATTGTTCCTGGCGATGGCGCTGATGAGCCTGAAGCTGTGGGAGCTGGCTTCACTGGCCCTGCCGATGCTGGCAATCCTGGTTGTGCAGACCATTTTCATGGCGCTAATGAACGTTTACATTACACTAATTTGTCGAAAATATCTTTAAT
>NZ_SZWM01001290.1:0-213 GCF_005280805.1 Citrobacter sp. TBCS-14 | reverse complement strand
GGGCGCAGGACCTGGCGAAAACGTTTGAAAGCCAGAAGCTGGCGCCCACGGTTGAAAATATCTGTTCGGTGCTGGCCGTGGCGCAGCAGGAGTCCAACTATCAGGCCGATCCGGTTGTCCCGAATTTAAGCAAAATAGCCTGGAAAGAGATTGACCGTCGCGCCGAGCGTATGCATATCCCGGTGTTTTTGGTTCATACCGCACTGAAGATTA
>NZ_SZWM01001287.1:0-213 GCF_005280805.1 Citrobacter sp. TBCS-14 | reverse complement strand
GTTAACAGTACTAAACATAATTGACGGTTTTTCACCAAAACTAAGCTCGATTGTGGAATGATGATCTATATCAGAGATCAACGATGGATCGCATCCCATTACCTCAAGCGCCTGTTTGAGAATATCTACAATTTTTGAAACATCCATTTAATTAATCCACCATTTTGATTACGTTAACTTTAACACTTTCTGATATTTCGCCAAATGAAATGA
>NZ_SZWM01001288.1:0-213 GCF_005280805.1 Citrobacter sp. TBCS-14 | reverse complement strand
TCGGCGCCCAGCGTTAAGCCCAGTATTGCCAGTTCATCTACAGACAACCCACACTGCCACAGCTGATTCAGCGCCACTAAAACGGTGGCGGCATTCGATGAGCCACCACCGAGGCCGCCGCCCATCGGCAGGCGTTTGTCGATACTGATGTCCGCGCCGCTCCCTTTGGGAAGACGATTGCTTTCAGACGCCGTTGTCATTAGCAAACGCGCT
>NZ_SZWM01001285.1:0-213 GCF_005280805.1 Citrobacter sp. TBCS-14 | reverse complement strand
ACTCCTGCGGACCGGCTTCCAGCTCCGGATGTTGACGCAGGTTACCCTGTGCCACCTCATCCGCCGCGTTTTTCAACTTACGCGCCGGTTTCGCCAGGCTCCATGCCAGCCAAAGCAGCAGCGGTGAGCTGACGAGCATGGTGACGATCAGCAGCAACAGTGGCCGGTCAAACAACAGGTTGATGAAATCAGACTGTGAACTGCTGGCTGGTC
>NZ_SZWM01001286.1:0-213 GCF_005280805.1 Citrobacter sp. TBCS-14 | reverse complement strand
GGCTAACAAAATGATCGATCGTGCCGATATGGTTCATATTGGCATTTGTGTCTGTCGCAGCGGTCAGTCGACTGAACAAGTTATGGATCACGCTGAAGCCGCCACCCGGAATTCAGTATTACAAGGCGGGAACAGTTGGTCGGTGTATGACGACTCTCTGCCGGAAAAAGGCCGGGGCAATGTGCGCTGGCGAACGCTGATTGAACAGATGCT
>NZ_SZWM01000748.1:330-519 GCF_005280805.1 Citrobacter sp. TBCS-14 | reverse complement strand
AATGCCGGGATGCTTAAACAGATCGTCGCAGCCCTGTTCATCCGGTGGGCCGTACACCGGGATCGTTTTTCCCACCCCCCAGCGCAGCGGAAACAGTCCCTGTACATGATCCATATGGTAATGAGTGAGCAGGAACTGCTGGAAACTGCCTGCCGGCCAGTCGTCCATCAGATGCGGGATCCCTGCGTC
>NZ_SZWM01000748.1:0-192 GCF_005280805.1 Citrobacter sp. TBCS-14 | reverse complement strand
CAAATGCGGGAACCAGCTGCGCGCCGCCCGTTCCCGTTAGCGTAATGGTCAGACTCATGGCTCCCCCTACAACGGTTTGGTGAAGCGAAAATGGCTCATGGTATAGCCTTCGCGCTGGTAAAAACGGTGCGCGTCAAGACGCTGCGTGCTGGTGGAAAGCTCGGTCATTTCCGCCCCCGCTTCGCGCGCAGT
>NZ_SZWM01000021.1:0-213 GCF_005280805.1 Citrobacter sp. TBCS-14 | reverse complement strand
GCTCTATCTGCTCGTTTCACTTTACTAGCTAGATTTCGACTAATATGAATTAAGCAACGTTGTTGTTTAGCTAATGGGTAAGCCTGACTGATAATCTGTTCAAGCCCCTTGAAGCCATCGGTCACTACAAGAGAAACCTGTTGGATTCCTTGGTTTTGAAGCTTGTCTAACAGGGTGGACCAAGAAGCATTATTTTCATTTGGGGCGATTTCA
>NZ_SZWM01000008.1:0-213 GCF_005280805.1 Citrobacter sp. TBCS-14 | reverse complement strand
CCGCGCCTGATAACGCCCCGGATTAAGTTTGAATAGCACCTCGCCTTTTTTGATCAGTGTATTCTTCTTATCTGTCACTTCCGTCACGACACCCGTTACCTGCGGCACTACGGGAATAGAAATTACCGCCTTTTGCGCCTTAAAGGTATACGGATGATTATAATTCATCAGTAATATCAGTCCGCACACAATAAATATACCGCCCAATGCTGC
>NZ_SZWM01000010.1:0-213 GCF_005280805.1 Citrobacter sp. TBCS-14 | reverse complement strand
GTCGCGATCGTTCACTAATCGATGTATGAAGAAGTTGTGAATCTGGGAAACAATAGTAGGTGAAATATCGGCAGGCCGCTGACTAGATAGTGTGAGGTATACGCCATATTTGCGTCCCTCCTTGATTATTTCTTCAAAGAGTTCAAGCCGGTAGTCTTTCCAGATTTCATGCTCACGGGTGGACTGCTCTGACAAAATATTGTGTGCCTCATC
>NZ_SZWM01000009.1:0-213 GCF_005280805.1 Citrobacter sp. TBCS-14 | reverse complement strand
ACTGGTTCGAGTCCAGTCAGAGGAGCCATATTTGAGAAGCCCGCTTAAGGAAACTTGAGCGGGCTTTTTGCTTTTTAGCTTTTCAGTAAATCCACCCGACATGCAGGTGGATACTTTACAGACTGGGTATTATCAGAACTGGTAGCTGGCAGTGAGGCTGACGTTACGCGGCTCACCATAGACGATAGAGCCTTCGACATTGGTATCGTAGGT
>NZ_SZWM01000012.1:0-213 GCF_005280805.1 Citrobacter sp. TBCS-14 | reverse complement strand
CGTGACTGCTTCATCGGCAATATTCTTACCGCAACCATTTCATGATAATAAAAAACTCATGTTTTAAAATGACATAGGTTGTACATGAACGCCATAACTTCCGATGTTCATGATACTGTGCTGTACTCTTCTTACTGATTAGTTTTCTGATAGAAAAATGAGTGAGCGAGCGACAGGTGCACTTGTCAGTATTTTTTCAGCGCTGATCCATTT
>NZ_SZWM01000011.1:0-213 GCF_005280805.1 Citrobacter sp. TBCS-14 | reverse complement strand
AGTTCTTTGACTGGGCGTACAAAAATGGCGGCAAACAGGCCAACGACCTGGATTACGCCAGCCTGCCGGACAGCGTGGTTGAGCAGATTCGTGCTGCATGGAAGACCAACGTGAAAGACAGCAGCGGTAAAGCGCTGTACTAAATACCCGTCATACTTCGAGCCGCAGCTGTGTTGGCTGCGCTTGTTCACTCCAGTTACATAGTAAATCTAT
>NZ_SZWM01000031.1:0-213 GCF_005280805.1 Citrobacter sp. TBCS-14 | reverse complement strand
ATAGCGCTGCCAGCCGCCAGGAGAGTTATCCCGCCCGGCAGCATGACGAATCAGGCAATCTCTGCGGTTTTCACGCGATCGAACTCAGCAATTGTTTCCGCAATGAGCGCATCGTTAGCCCCGATATATGACAGCGGCTCACAGGCGGCGGTAATTTCTGCCACAGACAATGACGCGCGGATTTCCGGGCTAGCCTGTACGATCTCCATGAAG
>NZ_SZWM01000013.1:0-212 GCF_005280805.1 Citrobacter sp. TBCS-14 | reverse complement strand
TTACGCCCGTTTGATGCCGGACAATAACCCTTACTCCATTAGTGGTAATACTGCCTTCGAATGAAAGTCAGTATTTATCTCTGTCTTTGCATAAATTCGATATATAACGGTCTGTATAACGATAGTATCGATATATAAACGACTATACAACGAACATTCCCTTTTTGTTTATTGTGAGCAGCAGAGTGAGCCACTATGAAAACTAAGATCCC
>NZ_SZWM01000015.1:0-212 GCF_005280805.1 Citrobacter sp. TBCS-14 | reverse complement strand
TAACGGCGACCAGCGTATTGAAACGCGTGAAGAGGAACTTGCTCTGGCGGAATCTGCCTGATAGGTTAATTTGCAGGTTTATCGTCCGGTGGCGCTATGCTTACCGGGCCTACCGCATATGCCGTGATTTTGTAGGCCGGGTAAGCGCAGCGCCACCCGGCTTTTTATTGGACAGCACTCATGAACACATTAGAACAAACAATTGGCAATAC
>NZ_SZWM01000014.1:0-212 GCF_005280805.1 Citrobacter sp. TBCS-14 | reverse complement strand
AACTTGGCGTGGTGGGCGGTACTGACGGTGTGATTTGCAAAATGGTGAGTTATAACTTGCAACAAACGGCCAATCTGACCGCCTCCTTGACGTTTCGCGCTTTTGTCGACACGGCGATGCTAGGTTTTACGCCCGGAGCGGCCACCGTGAGATACTCCGGGAATGGTTCAAACTGGTATAACTATGGTACTTCAACTGCTTATTACAACGTT
>NZ_SZWM01000749.1:989-1175 GCF_005280805.1 Citrobacter sp. TBCS-14 | reverse complement strand
CGCGCGGAATAATACGCACCGGGTTAATCCCGCCTTTCACAGCTGGGAACAAAAAGCGAAAACATTCGTCATTGCCCACTTTTGCCACCGCGGCAATCTGCTCGAGATTAATCTTCATATACTCGATCACGTTGGCATCAGGCGCCTGCTGCAAACGCGCCATCTGTACCTGTAGGATCTGCGGCT
>NZ_SZWM01000749.1:597-834 GCF_005280805.1 Citrobacter sp. TBCS-14 | reverse complement strand
ACAAAGACCACCGCGCCGGAGACCTTGCCCAGCCAGCCTTTTTTGCGAAACATGCCAACTACGATAGCAATCACCGCCCCGATATAACCTGCCAACAAAACGTGTGCCCAGTTCATTAACCATCCTTATGCCAAATCATCTCTGTTACAGGGATATATTTCCCCTTCGATGTTTTGATTATTACGGCAGCAGCGAGCTATTTCCAGCCACCAGATTTTGCTAACAAGCAACAGGAAG
>NZ_SZWM01000749.1:233-553 GCF_005280805.1 Citrobacter sp. TBCS-14 | reverse complement strand
ACGCCGCTGTGAAAGCGGAATTCATCATCTGGAGACAGGATCAGCGACGCTTCCACTTCACCAAAGAATCGCACCCGGCTACTGATATCGTCAGCAGAAACCTGCTGTGCCAACGCCAGGTAATCCTGATAATGGCGTGCTTCTGATCGTAGTAGCGACAAATAAAACGCCTGCAGATCGTCATCCAGATACGGTGCCAGCGCGGCGAACCGTTCACAGGACCGCGCTTCAATATATGCGCCGCAAATTAGCTTATCAATCAGCGTTAATGGTTCGTGGGTACGAACCTCTTTGAGCATACCTTTGGCGTAACGGCTGGC
>NZ_SZWM01000749.1:0-190 GCF_005280805.1 Citrobacter sp. TBCS-14 | reverse complement strand
ACCTGCCAGAAGTGATGCAGCTCTTCTTTGATCAGCAACACCATGCTGTCGATAAGCTTGCGCCCCCACGGATCGTCGGTTTGCGGCATCACGCTTTTGCTTATCTGTTTATTCAGCGCGATAAAATCCGGCTCATCCCCTTCTCTGAAAGCAAACGCTTCATAGGGTTTCAGCCAGTCCAGCAGCGCCT
>NZ_SZWM01000103.1:0-212 GCF_005280805.1 Citrobacter sp. TBCS-14 | reverse complement strand
GTTACACCGGTTTGATTGAGTTTGATAACCATCTCTTCCAAGTGGTCATCTCGACGTCCATAAGCGGGAAGCAAAGCTGGACTAAAGTTCCCATTACGATCTCTAGGAATGCTCAACTGAACAGTCCCATATTTGGTTTCAAATTGCCGTGAATAGCTTCCGTTACGACTATTCCCAGAATTATAGCCTACTTTATCGTAAGGTTCATACCC
>NZ_SZWM01000631.1:0-212 GCF_005280805.1 Citrobacter sp. TBCS-14 | reverse complement strand
GATACCATCAATGAGATAGTAAAATGGCGCATATACAGCGCCATTTTTAGTATCTATGTGCTGAATACCACCAGCGATCAACACTGACGCCAGCAAGCATGAGAAAGAGCAGATAAGCCGTACTGTCCAGGAAATGTTTGAAGAGGCTGAGTTCTGGTTAGCTGAAGATTAACAAGCAGATGTGCCTGGCTGTAGCATTATTACATCAACTA
>NZ_SZWM01000099.1:0-212 GCF_005280805.1 Citrobacter sp. TBCS-14 | reverse complement strand
GCCGTCCGCCGCCGGGTAAAATCTGCAAATGGCCATAAAACAGCACGATAACGCCGAGGCCCAACCAGAATGCCGGGGTCGAAATACCGGTGATCGCCATCAGGCGGACGAGGTGGTCGAGCCAACGGTTGCGCCAGACAGCAGACAGAATACCCAGCGGGATACCGATGATCAGCGCCAGCAGCAGAGAGCAGAAGGCCAATTCAAGAGTG
>NZ_SZWM01000100.1:0-212 GCF_005280805.1 Citrobacter sp. TBCS-14 | reverse complement strand
AGTGGCCGATTTCATCCGACTGGTAGAAAAATTGGGTTTGCAGCCGGTGTTGTTGCCATTCTCGCCTAACGGCAAAGCGCAGCATATAAAGGGCTTTTTAAACCGGTTTGCGAAAACGGCGAAAAAGACCGCTGAATTCCTCAACCGGGTGGCAAAGCTGAATATCCCAATGGTCGGTGTCGATCCGGCGCTGGTGCTATGTTATCGCGATG
>NZ_SZWM01000101.1:0-212 GCF_005280805.1 Citrobacter sp. TBCS-14 | reverse complement strand
GATCGGCATCGATCCGGACAGTGATGATCTGAGCCAACTGCGCTATGGCAAGATCTGTATTCTGGCGGATGCGGATTCCGATGGTCTGCACATCGCTACGCTGCTGTGCGCGCTGTTTGTGAAACACTTCCGTACGCTGGTTAAACACGGTCACGTCTATGTGGCGCTGCCGCCGTTGTATCGTATCGATCTCGGCAAAGAGGTGTATTACG
>NZ_SZWM01000102.1:0-212 GCF_005280805.1 Citrobacter sp. TBCS-14 | reverse complement strand
ACGGGATCATCCACGAAATTCCCGTTAATAAATGTCTCTTTATTTCCTGAGATAGCGGAATTTTATTTTCACTCATGTGAAATCCCTCCAGAATGAGGATCGCTACTGGTTGGTGTTAACTAATGATTTTTCGACCTTTTCAAGAAACTGAATGGGCGACTTTATGACGATTTCGGTTTTTACTCGCACAATACGTTTATTTGAAAATCGCT
>NZ_SZWM01000095.1:0-212 GCF_005280805.1 Citrobacter sp. TBCS-14 | reverse complement strand
CGCATGTTGGGTGCGAACGTCATTGCCACCAGCGGACGTGCAGTAGAAGCGGCTGGTGATGTGGACGTACTGCTGTTGGATAAAACCGGCACCATCACGCTGGGTAACCGTCAGGCTTCTGATTTTCTGCCCGCCCAGGGCGTGGACGAAAAAACGCTGGCCGATGCCGCGCAGCTTTCATCACTGGCCGATGAAACACCGGAAGGTCGCAG
>NZ_SZWM01000096.1:0-212 GCF_005280805.1 Citrobacter sp. TBCS-14 | reverse complement strand
CTCGTCACGTCCGCTCAGAAGCAGAACTTTGGTCCCTGGTACTACGTTGAAATGCCCGATCGGTTACGGACCATATGGAATGTCTCGTTCGACTTCTTCAGCGAGAAGGGCGAGATAATCTTCACGCGTCATTGACTGTGAAAAACGCCCACACACAGAAACTTCCAGCCAGATGCCAGACTGAAAGTATTAAAAAAGTCTGATCTAAAAAC
>NZ_SZWM01000097.1:0-212 GCF_005280805.1 Citrobacter sp. TBCS-14 | reverse complement strand
GACTTCCAGTACACCTGGCTTTTCGACGCGTAGATAGCCGCTCATAATATTAGGGCCTTTCAGCTGTAAACGCCCGCCATCTTCAATACCAGGAACCGCCAACAGTCGGGCATCCATACCAGGCAGAATGCGCCCTACCGTTCCCGATTTCGCCGCCATCGGTACGTTAATCGACACCACCGGCGCACATTCCGTCACGCCATAGCCTTCAA
>NZ_SZWM01000098.1:0-212 GCF_005280805.1 Citrobacter sp. TBCS-14 | reverse complement strand
GCCTGCGTTTTCGCCAGTTGTTGCTGACGAGAAAGCGTTACGCGCGCCAGTTTCCACTCAGCTTCGGCCTGTAAACGCTGAGCCCGCAGCTCCATGAGCGTCGCTTCTACTTCTTTGATTTGGTTTTGCGCCTGCTCAGGATCGATAACGCCGAGCAACTGATCTTTTTTAACTTTATCGCCGATGGCTACTGACAGCGTTTTTAACTGCCC
>NZ_SZWM01000741.1:0-515 GCF_005280805.1 Citrobacter sp. TBCS-14 | reverse complement strand
ATCACCCCACGCAGTCGCATTCTGGCTCTCGGTCAGATGTCGAACGTCACCGGCGGCTGCCCTGACTTAGCCCGCGCGATTACGCTTGCTCATGCGGCAGGCATGGTGGTGATGGTGGATGGCGCTCAGGGAATTGTACATTTCCCCGCTGACGTTCAGCAGTTAGATATTGATTTCTATGCCTTCTCGGGCCACAAGCTGTACGGCCCAACCGGCATTGGCGCACTGTACGGTAAGCCTGAGCTACTGGACGCAATGTCACCCTGGCTCGGCGGTGGTAAGATGATTAGCGAGGTCAGCTTTGAGGGGTTCACCACGCAGGCAGCACCNTTGCTGGCGTCATTGGATTAAGTGCGGCGCTTGAATGGCTTGCGGATATTGATATCGTGCAAGCCGAAAATTGGAGCCGCAGTCTGGCGACGTTGGCAGAAGATATGCTGGCAAAGCGGCCAGGATTTCGTTCCTTCCGCTGCCAGGACTCCAGTCTGTTAGCCTTTGATTTCGCAGGCGTTCAT
>NZ_SZWM01000210.1:0-212 GCF_005280805.1 Citrobacter sp. TBCS-14 | reverse complement strand
CCGGATCGATTTTCACACCATTGCGCTCAACGCGGGACAGAACCGGGACCAGCGGCATATCAATATTTTCGAAAACATTTAGCGGCCCTTTGTGCTTCTGCAGTTCTGGCCACATCTTCAGATGCAACTGAAGCGTAACATCGGCATCCTCTGCGGCATAGCGCCCGGCCTCTTCCAGTGCTATCTGGTTAAAGGTCAGCTGGTTTTTACCT
>NZ_SZWM01001206.1:0-212 GCF_005280805.1 Citrobacter sp. TBCS-14 | reverse complement strand
AGATGATGATGATGTTCAAAAAGTATATCATAACGTTGCAAACATCTGATTATAAATTAAAGAAATCTGTCATTATGGCAGATTTTATAAATTGTAAGTTTGTTATGATCAACATGTCTGATAAGATGTGTTGATTATAACGAATAGATAAAAATACTATCGCTAAAAGAGACGCATCAATTGAAATTCCTGGCCTAAACTATCTGATAATA
>NZ_SZWM01000209.1:0-212 GCF_005280805.1 Citrobacter sp. TBCS-14 | reverse complement strand
CCTCCTCGTTCCCGCTCATTCTACCGTTCTGCCGAATACTGCTGATCTTAGCACCCAGTTGACGAAAACCATTCGCCTGAACATTCCTATGCTCTCCGCGGCAATGGACACCGTGACGGAAGCGCGCCTGGCAATTGCCCTGGCCCAGGAAGGCGGCATCGGTTTTATCCACAAAAACATGTCCATCGAGCGCCAGGCCGAAGAAGTTAAAC
>NZ_SZWM01000208.1:0-212 GCF_005280805.1 Citrobacter sp. TBCS-14 | reverse complement strand
ACGTTTCTGCATTGCTGCTGATGGCGCTTTACCCCACAGACTGAAGACCACAATCCCGATGCTGCCGAACACGAAGCCCGGGATGATTTCATACAGGCCCAACCAGGCAAACTGCTTCCAGACGATAACCGTTACTGCACCAATGACCATCCCTGCCAGTGCGCCGTTACGGGTCATACGCGACCACATTACGGAGAACAGAACAACCGGAC
>NZ_SZWM01000207.1:0-212 GCF_005280805.1 Citrobacter sp. TBCS-14 | reverse complement strand
AGGGAACAGCGATTTCGCCAGCGATGCGCCGCTTTGAATCGAGGACATAGCTATCAGCAAAACCAAAATAGGCAACCAGACTGGCGCTTTACGTGACGACCCCGGCATCCTTTCTCCTGTCAAATGATGGTTACACACCTTGCCCCGCGGGACGCCGCAGATTTGCTGCGATGCGCGTGAGTATGTGTATAGAAAAGTAAAACAGCGAGTGT
>NZ_SZWM01000206.1:0-211 GCF_005280805.1 Citrobacter sp. TBCS-14 | reverse complement strand
GATTCAAAAAGAACCCGTCGCCAGACGGGTTATTTATTGGCGTTAAAACAATTGAATCTAAGTACGCAGGCGGAGAAGAAAGCGATGGTTCCCCCCGCAGCCAGCACGCTATAAGCGAGTTCCCAGCTTTGCGTTGAATCCATCACCACACCAAATGTTAAAGGCGCAAGAGACCCCACGCCAAATCCAAGCAGCGACCGCAATCCCATCA
>NZ_SZWM01000205.1:0-211 GCF_005280805.1 Citrobacter sp. TBCS-14 | reverse complement strand
CTGTCTGTGGGCCTTCTTTGTCACCATGTTTATCTATCGTGACTATAAATGGTCTGAGCTGCCAAAGCTGATGTTCCGCACGGTGAAAACGGTCACGATCGTCATGATCCTGATAGGCTTTGCCGCCGCATTCGGTGCCGTCATGACCTATATGCAGTTGCCGATGCGTATCACCGAAGCCTTCACCAGTATTTCGGACAACAAATACGTC
>NZ_SZWM01000204.1:0-211 GCF_005280805.1 Citrobacter sp. TBCS-14 | reverse complement strand
TCCTGAAATTTTGCCAACTGCTGGGTGGGCGCTCGGTGACCGAGTTTAACTACCGTTTTGCCGATGCCAAAGATGCCTGCATTTTTGTCGGCGTACGCCTGAGTCGAGGCCTGGAAGAACGTAAAGAAATCCTCCAGTTGCTTAGTGACGGCGGCTACAGCGTAGTGGATTTGTCCGACGACGAAATGGCGAAGCTGCACGTGCGCTATAT
>NZ_SZWM01000203.1:0-211 GCF_005280805.1 Citrobacter sp. TBCS-14 | reverse complement strand
GAGACTCTCTTCATAACTGAGTGCAAACTCTTCCAGGTCGCGTCTGACGGCCCTTGTGAGTTCCTCCACCTCGGTTCGGGTTAACTCCCCGGTCTGCATAACTCGCTGACGCGCCTGCTCCACCAACGCATCGATATCGCGTTCGCCGTTACGCAGACGTTCGCTGAGTGACGTCACCAGTTCACGGTAATATTGAGCAACCTTGTTCATC
>NZ_SZWM01000202.1:0-211 GCF_005280805.1 Citrobacter sp. TBCS-14 | reverse complement strand
GGCGCGAAACGCACCACGTTAGCGCCGGCAATCAGTACCATCACCCCTGCATTGGCCGCTTCTTGCGAGATGAGTTTTGCTTTCCCGGCATATTCCGCATTCAGTACGCAGCCGATCAGCAGTCCAAGCCCACGAATTTCGCTAAACAGTCCAAAACGTTCGTTAATGGCGTTAATACGTTCCACAAACCAGTCATGACGCTGTTTCACAC
>NZ_SZWM01000742.1:0-490 GCF_005280805.1 Citrobacter sp. TBCS-14 | reverse complement strand
ATCAGGTCACCCTGTTTGGTGACAACCAGCGGGTTGATTTCGATCAGCGCCAGGTCGCGCTCCAGGAAGATAGTCGCCAGACCCATGAAGATCTTGGTGAACTGCTGAACCTGTTTACCTTCCAGACCCAGTTTGAACGCCAGCTCACGTCCCTGGTAAGGCATTGGGCCTGCCAGCGGATCGAGNTTTGAATGCCAGCTCACGTCCCTGATACGGCATTGGGCCCGCCAGCGGATCCAGTGCGACTTTGTGGATCAGGTGCGGGGTTTCTTCCGCGACTTTTTCGATTTCCACGCCGCCTTCGGTAGAGGCCATGAAGACCACGCGACGGGAGCTACGGTCAACAACTGCGCCGAGGTAAAGTTCTTTACCGATGTCGGTCGCTGCTTCAACCAGAATCTGATTTACCGGTTGACCATGGGCGTCTGTCTGGTAAGTAACCAGGCGTTTACCCAGCCAGTGTTCAGCAAAAGCGCGAATGTCTTCTTTG
>NZ_SZWM01000424.1:0-211 GCF_005280805.1 Citrobacter sp. TBCS-14 | reverse complement strand
AAAGTTCTGCCAGCTTTTTTGCAGATTGACGCGCCATTCGCTAATGGAACTGGAAAGCTCGCTGCTGTCAGAATCCATCGGTGAATCATCGGTATCGTTATCAGCCAGACGCAGGTTATCAATTTGGTTAGCGAGCTGGTTTACCTTGAGGATAATGCCATCATAGTCGACCTGAGTTACCGCAGAGAGGCTGGCGATATCGTCGGTAATC
>NZ_SZWM01000425.1:0-211 GCF_005280805.1 Citrobacter sp. TBCS-14 | reverse complement strand
CTGCACCCGTTCGAGCGAACTGGAAGACGCGTTGCTCGATCTGCTCGACAACCTCGACAAAGGCGCGATCAATTTCGACCGTCTGGTGATTGAGTGCACTGGCATGGCCGATCCTGGCCCGATTATTCAGACCTTTTTCTCCCACGAAGTCATTTGCGAACGCTACCTGCTGGACGGCGTAATTGCTCTGGTTGATGCGGTACATGCCGAC
>NZ_SZWM01000312.1:0-211 GCF_005280805.1 Citrobacter sp. TBCS-14 | reverse complement strand
CTGCAAATGCAGGAGTATGCGGTGAGTCAGGTGTTGCACTGGTTCCGCCGCTTTGATTACTATCAGGCATTAAAATCCCAGGCGAAGTGGCAGCCGTTGCAAGAGTACACCCGTGATGAATTTACCATCGGCATCATGGGAGCTGGTGTATTAGGGGCTAAAGTGGCAGAGAGCCTGCAGGCATGGGGGTTCCCACTGCGTTGTTGGAGCC
>NZ_SZWM01000413.1:0-211 GCF_005280805.1 Citrobacter sp. TBCS-14 | reverse complement strand
AAATGTGCGGGGCGGGTTAAAACGCAGGAACGGCAGCGGCAACCAGACACCGTCAAGTACGTCCAGAGAATAATGCAGCGTCTGCGTGCTTTCCGGTTTCACTACTTCGGGTTGGCCACCGGTATTACCCGGCAGGGTATAGCGTCCCGACGCCAGATCAAAATCCAGACGCAGTAGCGGACCGTTTGCCGTTTTGCGAACAAAACGACCG
>NZ_SZWM01000310.1:0-211 GCF_005280805.1 Citrobacter sp. TBCS-14 | reverse complement strand
CCATATAAGTAATGAAGCCACCGCCGCCACCGGTTTTTTGAATAATTCCTGGACGCCCATTCTTCGGCGCCATATAGACCCAGCCCAAACCTAGCGCATCGGCTCTGCCCGGAACATCCATCCCTATCACTTTGGTTAACTGCGTACGCTGATAAATCAGCGTCTGCATCCGGTCGGCCTGCTGGCTACGATGATAAAAATCAGAGGAGAG
>NZ_SZWM01000404.1:0-211 GCF_005280805.1 Citrobacter sp. TBCS-14 | reverse complement strand
GGTTCTGTTGCAAAGTTTAAAAATCAAATACAAGGTTTATAATCCTTCTTGTTCTTAAGCTAATATTCCCATTAAGACCTTAATCTCAGTAGATACCGAAAATCCGAAGAGCGTTCCATTTCTTCGGTTCTTTTTGTATATTCCTCGAATTGTTTCCATGCCCTTAATCGTGGTTGAGGCAGTTCGTAGACTTCGATAAAATTTATTGCGT
>NZ_SZWM01000314.1:0-211 GCF_005280805.1 Citrobacter sp. TBCS-14 | reverse complement strand
GTTGTTTATTCTCGTAGGCGATATATCAGTACTGGTCTCGGTCTAACCAGTTACCGCTTTCAATCAGCGTTAATCCCTCGACTGAACGTTGGTACACGTACATCCATGCACTTCCGTACGGCGTCTGAATTAACTGGCGTGCATATTCGCCACCTCGCGTACGCAGAGCGTCAAGCTCTGCCAGCGTGGCGTTGTCAATACGATAAACTTC
>NZ_SZWM01000236.1:0-211 GCF_005280805.1 Citrobacter sp. TBCS-14 | reverse complement strand
GTTGCAGGTCCACTTCCAGCACTTTCACCTTCACGATGTCGCCCGCTTTCACCACGGTGTGTGGATCGTCGACGAACTTATTCGACAATGAAGAGATATGCACCAGTCCATCCTGATGAACGCCGATATCCACAAACGCGCCGAAGTTGGTGACGTTGGTGACCGCCCCTTCCAGAATCATCCCCGGCAGCAGGTCGTTCATGGTTTCTAC
>NZ_SZWM01000313.1:0-211 GCF_005280805.1 Citrobacter sp. TBCS-14 | reverse complement strand
GTGGCTGTTATCGTGTGCTGTTTGTCGATCAGGGTGATGATCAGGCGCTGAAAGCGGCGCTGGCAGAAAAACCGAAGCTGGTGCTGGTCGAAAGTCCAAGCAATCCGCTGCTGCGCGTGGTAGATATTGCAAAAATCTGCCAACTGGCGCGTGAGGCTGGTGCGGTGAGCGTTGTCGACAACACTTTTTTAAGTCCTGCACTGCAAAATCC
>NZ_SZWM01000699.1:0-211 GCF_005280805.1 Citrobacter sp. TBCS-14 | reverse complement strand
GGGGGATGATCCGGGTTCTATCGACCTCTATTCCGATGTCGACGACATCAAGATTTCCAAAGAGCCGTTCCTGTACGGGCAGGTGGTCGATAATACCGGCCAGGCCATTCGTTGGGAGGGACGCGCCACCAATTTCGCTGACTATCTGCTGAAAACACGCCTGAAAACCCGTACTCAGATTCGTCGCGACGGTAGCAAACCGGCGCTGGCA
>NZ_SZWM01000739.1:317-574 GCF_005280805.1 Citrobacter sp. TBCS-14 | reverse complement strand
CTGGCTGTTGGATTAGGGATTTCGTTGGCGGCTATCGGGATCCGTATCGGGGATCAAGTGAGTGAATGGTTGTCACTGGGTGCGATACCCGGCATCAGTTTCCGGCTGGCATTCGTCGCTATCGCCATGATTTGCCTGATAGGAATGGTTGATACCCTGCGCCTTACCCGCGATGCGGGAAGCGCAGTGTCAAATAAGCGTCGATAAGCCCGATAGTTCGCGCCATCGGGCCAACCGGGTTTAGCCAATAACTTCAC
>NZ_SZWM01000739.1:0-189 GCF_005280805.1 Citrobacter sp. TBCS-14 | reverse complement strand
GATCGATAGCGCGCAGGGTATCAAGATAATTTTCTTTTACTACTGCCGCTTTCACCTGGTTTAAAATCCCCGCATTACGCACCTGCGGGTCTTTCCGCTCCGGCGGATAACCTTCACCATTACGACCGGTAAACGCTTTTTCAAACATATACCGGACATTCAGTTCAGCACCCCAGCCAAACCCTTTCG
>NZ_SZWM01000415.1:0-211 GCF_005280805.1 Citrobacter sp. TBCS-14 | reverse complement strand
TGGCCGGCACCTGCTTTACCAAAATGGCCCCGGTTATTCAGCGCCGGTAGAACGGATGTCCATCCGCTCAGTGGGCGTGCGTCAGGACACCGGGGCGTACCATATCATCCCGTGGTCATCGATAACGACCTTCGCCAATTTTGTGCGTGGCATTGGATCGGTCGTCGCCAATTACGATGTAGACCGCCATGAGGATGCGGATAAAGCGAAT
>NZ_SZWM01000414.1:0-211 GCF_005280805.1 Citrobacter sp. TBCS-14 | reverse complement strand
AAAAATTAAATTCAGCACCAGTACCACGCCGAGACTTACCAGCATGCGTATGCGTAGATCAATCTCGATATGTTTTGCCAACTGTTCGGTGAGTGAATTGGTTATCGCCACGGCGTAGATCAGCACCACCACAAAGAAGGCAATAAAATAAAGCGTCGTGATCAGGCTGCCTATCTTCTTGCCATAGTAGTGGGTGACCGCGCCGGTGATC
>NZ_SZWM01000987.1:0-211 GCF_005280805.1 Citrobacter sp. TBCS-14 | reverse complement strand
TTGTGGCAACGCCAGCGGCAAGCAATGGTCCAAAACGTGTGGTGGCAGTGACAGCCTGTCCGACAGGCGTCGCACATACGTTTATGGCTGCTGAAGCTATCGAAACCGAAGCGAAAAAACGCGGCTGGTGGGTGAAAGTGGAAACCCGCGGCTCAGTAGGGGCAGGTAATGCCATTACGCCGGAAGAGGTTGCCGAGGCCGATCTGGTGAT
>NZ_SZWM01000420.1:0-211 GCF_005280805.1 Citrobacter sp. TBCS-14 | reverse complement strand
CAACCTGACAAAAAGTTAATCAGAGGCGGCGATGAAACGTATTGCATTCGTCGGTACGGTGGGGGCGGGGAAAACAACGCTCTTTAATGCGCTACAGGGGAATTATTCCCTCGCCAGAAAAACACAGGCCGTGGAGTTTAATGAAAACGGCGATATCGATACGCCAGGAGAATATTTTAGCCATCCGCGCTGGTATCACGCCTTAATTACC
>NZ_SZWM01000422.1:0-211 GCF_005280805.1 Citrobacter sp. TBCS-14 | reverse complement strand
AGTGGCAAATTCATATTTGCCTTCAAACTGGCTGTCCGCGCTGGGTTTGTATGCCTGGGCGCAGGTGGATGAATCTTCAGATAACAATTCGTTGATGAATCCGGCGAAGAAATTTACCTACGTTGCCCCCAAGAATATTGATGATACCTACGTCGTGTTTATTATCGGCGAAACGACCCGCTGGGATCATATGGGCATTTTTGGCTACGAG
>NZ_SZWM01000421.1:0-208 GCF_005280805.1 Citrobacter sp. TBCS-14 | reverse complement strand
TTCGTTGGCCAGCAGCGCATCGCCGGTGTCCTCCAGAACCACATGTGAACGCTTATTCTGAATGCCAGAATCAGGAATGACGCTCCGTCATACCCGCCATACAACAACGCGACCTTTACCAATATCTCACATTCGCTAGTAAGCAATTGTTTTCAATGATTAAGAACAGCTGCGTAACAGCTACTCTTAACACCTTACATCAAAAAAT
>NZ_SZWM01000417.1:0-211 GCF_005280805.1 Citrobacter sp. TBCS-14 | reverse complement strand
CCTGCTGATACGACTATTAATTGTCCGGCCATTGACCACGATATCTACCGTGACGTCATAAACACCATACGGAAAACGACTGGTATCAATTTCATAACTGCCCATATTAAAGTTCTGCACGCTGAGCAAACGCCCATCACGGAAGACATGAACCTCTCCAGCGGCTGGCAAAAATACGGTAATCGGCGTAAGTGAAAGCGCGGTATTCTCA
>NZ_SZWM01000416.1:0-211 GCF_005280805.1 Citrobacter sp. TBCS-14 | reverse complement strand
GACCAAAATGCGTCTGGCGGAGAAAAAAACGCATCAGGATGCGGACGTCCAGGCAGTGAATACCTATCTGTTTGGCAACTGGGAAATGAACTGGGTTGGCTTCAACTATGGTCGTGACTTTGAACTGTACCCGGCTACTGAGCAGGGAGCGATGAACAACTTTGGTTATCCTTATGCTGAAGTAGACGGTGACCCCATCAATTTCTATGAC
>NZ_SZWM01000419.1:0-210 GCF_005280805.1 Citrobacter sp. TBCS-14 | reverse complement strand
AAAGACATCTTCTCCGGCGCTTAAGCCCCCCATTCGGCGCAGATCCTGGGCGAAACCTCAACCATCGGGCGCGTGGGCGGCAAAGCGATGATCTGGTTTATCAGCTCTTCTATTCTGTCTATTCTGGTCGGCCTGTTTGTGGTCTCCCTCGAACAACCCGGCAGCGGTCTGAACCTGGCGATCCCGCTGGAAGCCACTGATACCGGCCTG
>NZ_SZWM01000418.1:0-211 GCF_005280805.1 Citrobacter sp. TBCS-14 | reverse complement strand
TCTTTGTTTCGTGACCCTCATCACAAAATCAAGTATACACTAATCACGCGATAAATTAATACCACGCTAATTGTTTCTGAGGTAATCAAGTGTTAAAAAAATTATTTTTTATAACTATATGGAATTAAAAATACAGGTTAGAACTTATTTTTAAAAATAAAATCAATAAATTCATTAGTATATGATATTTTGCAAATTGTGCGTTTTTGAT
>NZ_SZWM01000740.1:257-536 GCF_005280805.1 Citrobacter sp. TBCS-14 | reverse complement strand
ACTGAGCGCATACCTTGGGCTTGTACACCTTTAGCTTTTGTCTGGCTGGATTCTTCACTGCTTCGCCCCCCTGTGGAATACCCATTCGAATACTTCGGAGCCATTTAGCAGTAGATCGTTGAAGTCACCCTGCGCAGGCCAGCGGACGGATACACTCTCCAGATCGTTATTCGCATGCAGGTTGGCAGCAGCACATTCAAATGCGGCAGCATGCCCGGCACCGTTAGGGTCAGCATCAGCAAAGATAATCAGGTTCTTTACCCCGGCAGGTACGCGGAA
>NZ_SZWM01000740.1:0-190 GCF_005280805.1 Citrobacter sp. TBCS-14 | reverse complement strand
GCGGAACTTCTTCATGAAAGCAGTGTTCATCGTTGCCCAGGTATTGCACTTGGTGATTTGATGGCAGGCAAGTGCAGTTTCGATACCTTCAGCAATACCCAGTGTGGAGGATGTGGGGAACATGCGGATGGCGACAGATTTGGCAAACTCCAGATAACTATCCTCCTGCAGCTTCATCATCTTCTTGGCT
>NZ_SZWM01000488.1:0-210 GCF_005280805.1 Citrobacter sp. TBCS-14 | reverse complement strand
CAGCACGCCCTTATTCATTTCTGTCGCCATAGCCACGAACGCCTGCTCCACACCATCGAGCTTATTTGCGCGTGTTGAAATAGACATCAGTGAGACCGAATCAAAGTACGTATTCTTTTTAACAACTATCCTGATCGACATAATTCCCTCCGGACCTGTGGCTCAGGGCGCAGGCATCCGCCATGCCGTACAGCATGTCGCAGCCAGAAC
>NZ_SZWM01000489.1:0-210 GCF_005280805.1 Citrobacter sp. TBCS-14 | reverse complement strand
GATTCATCGTTCAGTTGATCTTCAGCCAGTTCGCTGACCGGGAATTTCGTTACTGCTGGCGTGGCGAACAGCACGTCATACAACGTCTTACCGCGTAGCTCGGGTTTCTTCGCCAGCAGTTCCTCCGGCCAGACGTCTTCCGTTTTGAATCGGCGGGCAAACTGCACCATCTGCCACAGGTCAGATTTCGCTTCGCCCGGTGCTTTAATC
>NZ_SZWM01000490.1:0-205 GCF_005280805.1 Citrobacter sp. TBCS-14 | reverse complement strand
TTTTTTACCAATCCGGACTCACAAAGCGCCGCAATATGATTCATCACCGAGCGTTTGCTGATCTCACACTGATCGGCAATATGCTGGTAGCTCGGCCAGCACTCTCCCTGATCGCCGGCGTTGTCCGCCAGCTTAATCAGAACAAGTTTACGTAATGGATTGCCCACACAAACTTTCATCGCTTTGACCATCAGCTCCATGCTCA
>NZ_SZWM01000491.1:0-210 GCF_005280805.1 Citrobacter sp. TBCS-14 | reverse complement strand
GTTCACTTTCTATAACAATAATATTAATACCCGCCTGCGGGATTTAACGCAGTCCCTACTGCCAGACCATGCCAAAGGCTATAAGTATCGGGGGATCACGATTTCCAGCGGTCATTTAGGCTGGCAAATTGAGAATATGCGCTATCAGAACACGCTACAGAAATGGGATGTCGTCATCCTGCAGGGGAACTCAACAGAAACGATTTCAAA
>NZ_SZWM01000492.1:0-210 GCF_005280805.1 Citrobacter sp. TBCS-14 | reverse complement strand
TGCTATTTTCCGCTTCTTCTTTTACTTTAGCACCTGAAATCAGGAGGCTTGCGCGTGAAAGAAGAAACGGAAAACAGCGCCTAAAAGCCTCCCTGGTGGAGGCTTTTTTTATACGCGTCATCCTTCAAGTTGTCTCTGTATTGGCTGCATTCGCTCTTTTGCTGCGTTGATACAACTTGAATGATTTTGCGTATATACGAGCGACTAGTG
>NZ_SZWM01000493.1:0-210 GCF_005280805.1 Citrobacter sp. TBCS-14 | reverse complement strand
GGCGATCAAACTGAACTCCATGAAAAACATGCTGCTGGAAGCCGCATGGAAAGCGGATAACGGCACTATTACTTCGGGCGATGCGGCCATGTGCAAATACTTCTGCGCCAACGCGGCATTTGAAGTGGTAGACACCGCCATGCAGGTGCTGGGTGGCGTGGGTATCGCGGGTAACCATCGCATCACGCGCTTCTGGCGTGACCTGCGCGT
>NZ_SZWM01000494.1:0-210 GCF_005280805.1 Citrobacter sp. TBCS-14 | reverse complement strand
TGGTGAATTTTCATCGCGACGATTTGCCACCGTGGCCCGCTGCCGATGACTTTGTGGCCCAGCGCCAACACTACATTCATGAGCGGCAGCTGTGGAATGCCGATGCCCCGCAGATGCATACCCGCGAATGCGTGATTTCTACCGCGTGCGGCCCCGTTGCCACACGCATCTACGCTCCGCAGCCCCAAAGCCAGGCGACGCTGTATTACC
>NZ_SZWM01000495.1:0-210 GCF_005280805.1 Citrobacter sp. TBCS-14 | reverse complement strand
AAAGCTGAAAACAACGGCAAGAACATCTGCATGGTTTACGCTCACAACGATGACATGGTGATCGGGGCTATCCAGGCGATCAAAGAAGCGGGTCTGAAGCCGGGCAAAGATATTCTGACCGGTTCAATCGACGGCGTACCGGATATCTATAAAGCGATGATTGATGGCGAAGCCAACGCCAGCGTCGAACTGACGCCAAATATGGCAGGG
>NZ_SZWM01000496.1:0-210 GCF_005280805.1 Citrobacter sp. TBCS-14 | reverse complement strand
AATACGAGACAGCAGCGTACCGGTAGACTGTTTATCAAAAAAGGCGACAGGCATACCCATCATATGACCAAACAGGCGGCGGCGCATGGTCATGACCACTTTGCCTGACACCCATGAAATACAGTAGCTGGAGACGTAGCTCGTAATACCGCGAACTATCATTAGCCCAATGACCACCAGAGGCATCCACAGCAGCACAGAGCGATCAGT
>NZ_SZWM01000497.1:0-210 GCF_005280805.1 Citrobacter sp. TBCS-14 | reverse complement strand
GATGAAGGCAGTTATGCTGAGGCGGTAATACCTCCTGCAAAAAAGCATGGCCTTTTTCGGTCAATTGCAGATGCAGACAGCGGCGATCGTTATCGCTTTCGCGGCGCTCGATCCAGCCACGCTTTTCTAACTCATCCGCGATACGGGTGGCGTTAGTCCGTGACGAGCCAAGTGCGCAACTCAGTTCAGAAGGCTGAATACTGTGGTTTT
>NZ_SZWM01000745.1:217-503 GCF_005280805.1 Citrobacter sp. TBCS-14 | reverse complement strand
AGCATGCCAATGCCACCGGCTGTGCGATGCTGCTGCCTGAAGAGAGCGAAGCCATGCTGCTGGGCGGCGCCATGATGGGGACTATCGCCGCAGGCGTGTTCGATACCTTCCCGGAAGCAATGTCAGCGATGAGCCGGATTGGTAAAACGGTTACCCCGCAGACTAATCGCATTAAGCAGTATTACGATCGCAAATATCAGGTATTCCACGAGATGTATCAGGATCATATGAAATACCGCCAGTTGATGCAGGAGGACGCATGAGTAACTCCTGGTCTCAGGCCAGC
>NZ_SZWM01000745.1:0-209 GCF_005280805.1 Citrobacter sp. TBCS-14 | reverse complement strand
CTATAGCGATGCCCTGGCGGGTCTGGGGCAGCATCTGACTGAACCGGTCTGGCAGTCGCTGATGGCGGAGTTACGCAGTTGTACAGGGAAAATCGTCGTGACCGGCGTCGGTACATCCGGTATTGCGGCGCGTAAAGTCGCGCATATGCTCGCCTGCGTGGAACGTCCGGCGATTTATCTCAACGCAACGGATGCAGCGCATGGCGATT
>NZ_SZWM01000730.1:0-209 GCF_005280805.1 Citrobacter sp. TBCS-14 | reverse complement strand
CTGGGTAATCGCTGCGATTTCAGTGGTTACGTTGGTGATGACCGGGCGGGTGAAGGATGTTTGATTTATAAAGTGCCGGATGGCGGCGTAAACGCCTTATCCGGCCTACAATTGGAGCGCATATGTAGGCCGGATAAGCGCAGCGCATCCGGTATAACAAAAGACTAGCGCATAAACGCTGGCTGCTCGTTTTCGTACTCGGTGATGGC
>NZ_SZWM01000728.1:0-206 GCF_005280805.1 Citrobacter sp. TBCS-14 | reverse complement strand
GCCACGGGTAAAGTTTGGCAGCAGGGCTGCATCCACACTTTCACTCGGTGGATTCCACGCCCGCAGCTGACCACCAAATCCGCTGCCACCGCCGTGATAACCGGCAAATTCACGCAGCGATGTCCTGCCGTCCGGTCCAAGAAGGGTGGGGATGGTGGATGTTTTCATACATAAAATCCTGCTGGTCCCCTGCGTCGCTGTGTCAT
>NZ_SZWM01000735.1:0-209 GCF_005280805.1 Citrobacter sp. TBCS-14 | reverse complement strand
AGACGTCTATATAAAAATAACCTGCCTGGACAGGACAGCCAAAAGGACAACACAACATGAGTAATACCGAGATTCGCGTCGTCACCGGCCCGGCTAACTATTTTTCCCATCGCGGCAGCCTGTCGAGACTCAACGATTTTTTCACAAAGGATCAACTCTCACGCGCCGTCTGGGTATATGGTGAGCGCGCCATCAATGCAGCCCGGCCT
>NZ_SZWM01000600.1:0-209 GCF_005280805.1 Citrobacter sp. TBCS-14 | reverse complement strand
AGATACCCAGCGGCACGCCAATACACAGCGCAGGCACCACAGTACCGAACAGAATAGTCAGGTGCTGCGCCAGAGCATCATCAAAGACATCATGGCGGTTGGCATATTCTTTGAGCAGAGAAAGATCGTTAAGGGTGCCGGTCAGCAGCAGCGCCACTGGCACAATGACAATTTGCGCATGCAGCACCCAGCGCCACAGCGGCTGAGCG
>NZ_SZWM01000733.1:0-209 GCF_005280805.1 Citrobacter sp. TBCS-14 | reverse complement strand
TTGCCAAAGTGACCCCCGGTGAGCCGGTGCTGATTGGCGGCACAGAAGTGATTCTGCGCGGTGGTGCACGTACGGATAAAGATTACCTGGAACTGCTGAAAACACGCCCGGCAATCGGCACCGTGCTGAATCAGGGCGATTATGACAGCTTCAAAAAGTCGCTCACCAGCGTGGCATTGCGTAAAGGCTATTTCGACAGCGAATTTAAT
>NZ_SZWM01000598.1:0-209 GCF_005280805.1 Citrobacter sp. TBCS-14 | reverse complement strand
GTCATGACCGCTCCTTCATGTTCATTGTAGGGCGGAGAAGCGTTACGCCATCCGCCAAAATATTCGCGATTGTATACCTGATATTAAAAGGTTCCACCGATGGCTGCGATTACTCCGGCACGATCCAGCTTACCGAGGTATGACCGGTTCCTGCCGGAACCAGTTTGCTGTGCAACCACGGCAGAACGTTGTTCATCTGCTGCTCAAGC
>NZ_SZWM01000738.1:0-209 GCF_005280805.1 Citrobacter sp. TBCS-14 | reverse complement strand
ACGCGATCCTGGCGCGGAGCGTCCTGCAGTGGTTTTCGAGCCCCACTCACCGCCTTCTCGCGGGTAATACGAAATACCGCAACGGCCTGCCGCAACTGCTCGGCCTGTTGCTCCAGAGAGGCCGCCGCCGCCGCAGACTCCTCCACCAGCGCGGCGTTTTGCTGGGTCACGCTGTCCATCTGCGAAACCGCGAGGCTAACCTGTTCAAT
>NZ_SZWM01000601.1:0-209 GCF_005280805.1 Citrobacter sp. TBCS-14 | reverse complement strand
GTGTGAGGCGGCGTTTGGCGAGGCGATGAAACTGGCACCGCACCTGCGTGAAAAAATGCAGATTGTGACCAAATGCGGTATTGCCACGACGGCGAAAGAGGAAAACGCGCTGGGTCATTACATCACGGACCGCGCCCATATTATTGCCAGTGCCGAACAGTCGCTGAAGCTGCTGGCAACCGATCATCTTGATCTGCTGTTGATCCACC
>NZ_SZWM01000737.1:0-209 GCF_005280805.1 Citrobacter sp. TBCS-14 | reverse complement strand
GTCTGTTTGGTAAAAAGGTACTCGACGTCGGCTGCGGCGGCGGGATTCTGGCAGAAAGCATGGCGCGTGAAGGCGCAACAGTCACCGGCCTGGATATGGGGTTTGAACCCTTACAGGTGGCAAAACTGCATGCGCTGGAAAGTGGCATTCATGTTGAGTATGTGCAGGAGACAGTCGAAGAACACGCCGAGAAATATGCGCACCAGTAT
>NZ_SZWM01000736.1:0-204 GCF_005280805.1 Citrobacter sp. TBCS-14 | reverse complement strand
CGTCACGCTGTACGTTTTCAGGTCGGCATTCAGCCCGGCAGGCGCGCGCTGGGAATAACCATCACCAAAGCGCACCTCCCTGACCGAAGGCGCCGAAGTCACATCCATACCGGGTTTCACTTTCCAGCGGAATGTTTTCACCGTCCACCTCCAGAGAACATCTCAGCGGCATCAATTTTTACGCCATCTTTCACATGAACTCAA
>NZ_SZWM01000746.1:295-523 GCF_005280805.1 Citrobacter sp. TBCS-14 | reverse complement strand
AATTCTCTTTTGAGTTCATCGTGCGGGAGTTCTTTTCCGGTAAGCCTCCGGAGTGTTTTTGTATATTCCGCATCCATATACAGGATCATTCCGTAGCAATAAAGTGAGCCTGACCGGAGTTCATGCAGGCCTGCTTTTTCGGGATGAGAAAGTAACGTACTCATATCCCGGCCTTTTCTGCCTGCCAGAACTTTATCGTGCAGGGATTTATCACACCCGGTCAACCCT
>NZ_SZWM01000746.1:0-195 GCF_005280805.1 Citrobacter sp. TBCS-14 | reverse complement strand
GAATAATCATCGGCACATGTATCTGCTCTTTATAAACTGATGAGCCTTTACCATGCATCTGGTGCGATCCACCTAATTCTCCGTGGTCAGCGGTAAAGACGATGATCGTCTTTTCGGTCAGTTGCAGGTTATCCAGTTCGTTGAGTATGGCTTCAAGATGCTGGTCATTATCGCGAATACAGTTGAAATAATAGT
>NZ_SZWM01000676.1:0-209 GCF_005280805.1 Citrobacter sp. TBCS-14 | reverse complement strand
AATTGCGATGAGCGAGCCGTTAAAACCGCGTATCGATTTCTCAGGTCCACTGGAAGTGGAACCAAACACGGCATTTAAAGCACAGCAAATGTTCAACGATACGGAGGCGCAGACTTTTTCTCCGGCGACAGTGGATGAACCACTGGAAGACGAAGGTCAGGCAGAAGCCGTTATTGATGCGGCCCTTCGCCCTAAACGCAGTCTGTGGC
>NZ_SZWM01000677.1:0-208 GCF_005280805.1 Citrobacter sp. TBCS-14 | reverse complement strand
CCGCCACAAGTCAGGCGCAGTACGTGAATCGCGTGCTGGAGCGCGAGGTGTTCAGCGCTATCGATATGCCTTTTGAGCAGTCGGTGCATGACACGCTGGAAGCCCTTACGCAGATGATCCAGACCCGAAAATATCGCCGGTTGATCCTGATGGTGGATATTGGCTCGCTGGTCCATTTTGGCAGTACGATCAGCAAATTATTTCAGAT
>NZ_SZWM01000675.1:0-208 GCF_005280805.1 Citrobacter sp. TBCS-14 | reverse complement strand
GAGTTCAGGCATGAAACACTCAATTTGTTCACTGGCGCAGGTCATTCGCTCAAAAAATGCCGGACCGTACGAACTGGTTTTAGATATTTTGTTTAAAACCCGGGAAGACTATCAGCGCGTAAAACGCTCAGAGCAATTAACTCCGCAACTTATTGCTGGGTTATATAATGTCGAACCTGACTTTATTCACAATATTGTGTGGTTCGAT
>NZ_SZWM01000770.1:0-208 GCF_005280805.1 Citrobacter sp. TBCS-14 | reverse complement strand
TGAAAACTATGTAATGGAACTACATCGTGCATGTTATCAGCCGAAAACCATTCAATGAGGGTATGCTCATGTATCCAAACCATGGGCTTGCTCTCTCTGAGTTGCTGAATGTTTTGGAGAAAAAAACATTCCATCACCCTGAAGAGATGAAACAGTATATTCCTTCTCTTGATAATTTTAAGTACAGGAATAAATGGTGGGTAATTGA
>NZ_SZWM01000673.1:0-208 GCF_005280805.1 Citrobacter sp. TBCS-14 | reverse complement strand
GCGTCCTGCTGACTCAGGTTGAAGTCGATGCCCACGATCCAGCCTTCAGTAATCCGACCAAATATATCGGACCGATTTACGACAACGATCAGGCTAAAACGCTACACGCGGAAAAGGGCTGGATTTTCAAAGCCGATGGTAAAGCGTTCCGTCGCGTTGTGCCCTCTCCACAACCCAAACGTATCGTTGAAAGTGATGCTATTCGCAC
>NZ_SZWM01000674.1:0-208 GCF_005280805.1 Citrobacter sp. TBCS-14 | reverse complement strand
AAGCATTGCAAAAAGACGATGCATTCAACAAAGACAGCAAGCGCAGGCGTGATTTAAATGCCATCCTGCGGGGGCATCGCGATCCGGTAAATGAGCTGACGGCAACGCAGTTAGCGCCGAAGGTGATGATTGCACCGGGAAGCAAGAAGCCCGATGACGCGTTTTGGTCGTTTTTAAAGGGGCAGCGCTACCGGATCGCCTCCTGTAT
>NZ_SZWM01000671.1:0-208 GCF_005280805.1 Citrobacter sp. TBCS-14 | reverse complement strand
GGCGATTCCATACCTCAAGGTCTTTATCATCTTCAATCTTGTTCCAGTTGATGGCGCTGACGCGAGATAGTTTCATTTGGTTCTCCTTACAGTGCGCATGACACGCAACCCTCAATTTCGGTGCCTTCCAGCGCCAACTGGCGTAACCGGATGTAGTACAACGATTTGATACCCTTACGCCAGGCGTAGATCTGTGCCTTGTTGATAT
>NZ_SZWM01000672.1:0-208 GCF_005280805.1 Citrobacter sp. TBCS-14 | reverse complement strand
ATACGCATCTGGCGTTGAACAAAGAAGACGAAAAGATTCGTTTTCGCGATATCCAGGCGCAGCCGCGCAAAATCATCTCCAGTCCGACCTGGTCCGGCCTTGAAAGCGAACATGTCTCCTATAACGCAGGCTATACCAACGTCCACGAACTGATCCCATGGCGCACCCTGTCCGGTCGTCAGCAGCTGTATCAGGATCATGCGTGGAT
>NZ_SZWM01000669.1:0-208 GCF_005280805.1 Citrobacter sp. TBCS-14 | reverse complement strand
GAGCTATCATTTGATCGCGCAACACGTTGAATATTATTCAGATCAAGCAGTTTCGTGGTTCACTCAACCAGTGTTAACCACGTTTGATAAGGACAAAGTACCGACCTGGTCAATCAAGGCCGATAAAGCCAAATTGACCAACGATCGGATGCTGTACCTGTATGGCCATGTTGAGGTTAACGCGCTGGTGCCTGACTCTCAACTACGC
>NZ_SZWM01000670.1:0-208 GCF_005280805.1 Citrobacter sp. TBCS-14 | reverse complement strand
CGCTCATGAGGCTGCTGTTGCCGCGAATGTCGCCATGTTAATGCGCCTGCACGGTGAAGAAGACTTAAAAGCCAACGCGCAAACCGTGATTAATGTGCTGCGCAGCGGTGCGGCTTACGACCGTGTTACTGCACTGGCAGCGAGAGGGTAAATGATGCAAACCGTTTTAGCGAAAATTGTCGCTGACAAGGCGATTTGGGTAGAAGCC
>NZ_SZWM01000743.1:0-857 GCF_005280805.1 Citrobacter sp. TBCS-14 | reverse complement strand
GTTCGAGTTCTTTATGAACCGTTTCCGGTTGCTTGAGGCCGCACCTCGCGCGGAGTTCAGACAATATACCGGGCTTACCGAGGACGTTATTCGTCGACAGATCGATGAGGCTATTTCCCAGGGCTACCTGAGTGAATGNCAGAGCGATGAGTACTGGCAGATTACCCAGCACGGTAAGCTGTTTTTAAACTCACTGCTGGAGCTGTTTCTGGCGGAGTAACGCGGAAAACCGTAATGAATGTTGGCCTGATAAGGCTTTGAGCCACCATTCGGCAAATTGCCTGATGGCGCTGCGCTTATCAGGCCTACAGGGTTAGGTCGATAAGCGCAGCCACCTTCATCGATTAATACTGATTAAACATTTCCTGAATCTGCTTAGGATCTTTGGTTTCGGTCAGCGCCAGCTGCAACAGAACACGCGCTTTTTGCGGGTTCAGCGAACCAGACGCGACAAAGCCATATTTCGCATCATCAACTTCAGCATCCTGGGTGGTAGCACCAGTCGGTACACGGGATGAACGTACGACAACGGTTCCTTTATGCGCGGCAGTTGCCAGCGTATCGAAAATGGTTTTATACAGGTTACCGTTACCTACACCCGCACTAACGATCCCTGCGTAACCCGCATCTACCAGCGCTTTTGCCGGCAGATCGGAGGCGTTAGCATAGTTGTAAACAATCCCGACTTTCGGCAGCTCGGTCAGCTTAGAAACATCGAACGGCGTGGATGTGGTGTGCTTACGCGCAGGCGTACGCTGGTAGTCGATTTTACCGTTATGAATGTAACCCAACGGGCCGTAGTTAACAGATTTGAAGGTAGCTACGTCAGTGGTATTGGTTTTGGTCACGTCGCGACC
>NZ_SZWM01000767.1:0-203 GCF_005280805.1 Citrobacter sp. TBCS-14 | reverse complement strand
CAACATGTTACTTTAATCCAATCTTTGCCTCGGTCATCGTGATAACGGTCTGTCTGTCGCTGTGATTTGTGTCCCAGCAATTCTTTAGTATTGATCCCTTGGGCTTTATACAACCGTTCAGCCAATGACCGTTGTTCGTGAAATGTAGCAGGAGTCCCATCACCCCAATCAATTCTTGCCAGATCTCGTGCTTTGCTAAAGTT
>NZ_SZWM01000766.1:0-208 GCF_005280805.1 Citrobacter sp. TBCS-14 | reverse complement strand
CCGGATAAGGCGTTTACGCCCCCATCCGGCACTGGCGTCACATGATTGCCGGATGGTGACGCTACCGTCTTATCCGGCCTACGGGAGCACAACCTCGTACTTCTCAACCGTAGCGAAACTCCACGCCAAATGTCCCACGCGGGTATTCCCACTTTTCCAGCGCTGTATCGAGCCCGAGAATGCGGCACGTTCCGCACTCCAGGCATCC
>NZ_SZWM01000759.1:0-208 GCF_005280805.1 Citrobacter sp. TBCS-14 | reverse complement strand
TATTTTGTCACCGGGACGGACACTGAGGTTGGTAAAACAATTGCCAGCTGTGCGCTCCTGCAGGCCGCGGGGCAATTGGGTTATCGAACGGTCGGCTATAAGCCCGTGGCGTCCGGTAGTGAAATAACGGCTGAGGGTCTGCGTAATAGCGATGCTCTGGCATTACAGCGCAACAGCGCTGTGGCAGTGCACTATACGGCAATCAATC
>NZ_SZWM01000758.1:0-208 GCF_005280805.1 Citrobacter sp. TBCS-14 | reverse complement strand
CAGGAAAGCTGTCAGGAAGCCGGTACCAAACGTCGCGGCCCAAAGTCCTTTATCTGCCAACACGTTCAGCACACTGGAGAGATATTCTGTTAGCCCTGCATTACGCAGGCCATAGACCACCAGATACATCCCCAGCGAGAAGATGACTATCTGCCATGGTGCCCCACGCAGCACTTTACCAGTGTTAATGACATGGCCTCGTTTCGCC
>NZ_SZWM01000761.1:0-208 GCF_005280805.1 Citrobacter sp. TBCS-14 | reverse complement strand
CCTGCAGCAGACCCTTGAACTGTCGATGACCACGCCGGTCCTGTTTTCAAATACGTGCGGATTGTTAGCAATGAGAATATTTGCGGCCTTGAGGATACGTCCGGAAGAGCGATAGTTCTGCTCCAGCTTAACCACCTGCAGCGCCGGAAAATCTTTGCTCAGCAGTACCAGGTTTTGCGGACGCGCACCGCGCCACGAGTAAATCGAC
>NZ_SZWM01000760.1:0-207 GCF_005280805.1 Citrobacter sp. TBCS-14 | reverse complement strand
TGGTGAAAACGACTGTTTTCAACAGGAGAGCCCTTTGCGCTGGATACCATTACTTGCCATTTTTCTCTACGTTTACATAGAGATATCTATTTTTATCCAGGTTGCCCATGTGCTGGGTGTCCTGATGACCCTGATTTTGGTTATTTTTACCTCGGTTATCGGTATGTCTCTGGTTCGTAACCAGGGGTTTAAGAACTTTTTACTGAT
>NZ_SZWM01000763.1:0-207 GCF_005280805.1 Citrobacter sp. TBCS-14 | reverse complement strand
TGATCGGTCACAACGACCGGGATCCCCAACGTTCTGGCATGTTCAACGCCCGCGTGAGACGAGATGCCGTTGTCTACGGTGACAATTAGCTGAGCGCCCCGGGCATGGGCCTGATCCACGACTTCCGGGCTTAAACCATAGCCGTCTTCAAAACGATTAGGCACCAGGTAGTCAACGTTGCTGCAGCCCAACGCACGCATTGCCAGG
>NZ_SZWM01000762.1:0-207 GCF_005280805.1 Citrobacter sp. TBCS-14 | reverse complement strand
TGGTTTCTGCGCTGGTTACGGCTCTATGTGTGCTGATCAACTATCTAGCGCCAGAATCCGCCTTTGGCCTGCTGATGGCGCTGGTGGTTTCCGCCCTGGTGATCAACTGGGCAATGATCAGCCTGGCGCACATGAAGTTCCGCAAAGCAAAACAGCAGCAGGGGGTTACCACCCGCTTCCCGGCACTGCTCTATCCGCTGGGTAACT
>NZ_SZWM01000765.1:0-207 GCF_005280805.1 Citrobacter sp. TBCS-14 | reverse complement strand
ATGGTACGCACATTGCTGATACGGTTTACCGCACGTGAGCCAAGATCGGAACTGAATTCCTGATCGCGGAACACGGTTAACCCCTCTTTCAGGCTCAACTGGAACCAGTCGCGACAGGTTACGCGGTTGCCGGTCCAGTTATGGAAATATTCGTGACCGATGACGCGCTCAATATCGAGGTAATCTTTGTCGGTGGCGGTATCGGTA
>NZ_SZWM01000764.1:0-207 GCF_005280805.1 Citrobacter sp. TBCS-14 | reverse complement strand
GACTGGTTCATCCCGAGATTGGTGAGCCAGAACATTTGCAGCATTCCCGACACAATAGCCGCGCCGTGAATACCGGCAAACCACAGCAGATGGCCGATCAGTACTGCCAGCAGTATCGCCGGCAGAGAATCCGCTGCGGACACCAGTGGTTTAAAGATGGCCATAATGGCCTGCGGGATCAGCATATCAAACTGCGACTGTATCACC
>NZ_SZWM01000744.1:0-524 GCF_005280805.1 Citrobacter sp. TBCS-14 | reverse complement strand
GTTCCATGAAGGGATGTCGATCATTGAGCGTGACCGCGCCGCAGCCTGGTTTAGCGAAGAAGATAGCGGCGCTCAGGTAATGCTGTGTTCTGAAATCGGCTCCGAAGGGCGTAACTTCCAGTTCGCCAGCAATCTGGTGATGTTTGACCTTCCGTTCAACCCGGACCTGCTGGAACAGCGTATTGGCCGTCTGGACCGTATTGGTCAGGCTCATGATATTCAGATTCACGTCCCGTACCTGGAAAAAACCGCGCAATCCGTACTGGTGCACTGGTACCACGAAGGTCTGGATGCGTTCGAACACACCTGCCCGACCGGCCGTACCATCTACGACACGNGGCTGAACCAGAAAATACCGATGGCTTTGACGATCTGATCAAAACCTGCCGCGAACAGCATGACGCGCTGAAAGCACAGCTGGAGCAAGGTCGCGATCGTCTGCTGGAGATCCACTCTAACGGCGGTGAAAAAGCGCTGGCACTGGCTGAGAGCATTGAAGAGCAGGACGACGATACCAGCCTGAT
>NZ_SZWM01000075.1:168-561 GCF_005280805.1 Citrobacter sp. TBCS-14 | reverse complement strand
ACGCCTGATTCAGGTCGTGCAGAACGGCGGCCAGCGTGTAACCTTTCTCCCGGTTTAGCTCACTCAACAGCTCCAGCAGATCAATCTGATGGCTGATATCCAGCCAGGTGGTCGGTTCGTCGAGCAGCATAATCGACGTTTCTTGTGCCAGTACCATCGCTATCCACGCGCGTTGGCGTTGACCGCCGGAGAGGGTATCCACACTTTGCGCCGCCAGATGTGTGATCCCCGTGGCCTGCATCGCGTGGGTTACCGCGATTTCATCTTCTTTACGCCAGCGGGTAAATAAAGGTTGATGTGGATAACGCCCACGAGCAACCAGCTCCTGCACGGTAATATCGCCCGGCGTGGTGGCATTTTGCGCCAGCAGACCAATTCTGCGTGCGACCTCTT
>NZ_SZWM01000075.1:0-142 GCF_005280805.1 Citrobacter sp. TBCS-14 | reverse complement strand
GAGCCAGACTTTGCCGTGCGCGGGCGTCATCAGACGACTCAATGTACGTAGCAGCGTGGACTTTCCACAACCGTTGGGGCCAATAATGGCAGTGAAGTGACCATCGGGGATCGAGACATTAAGGTTTTCTGCCACGGTAAAC
>NZ_SZWM01001311.1:0-204 GCF_005280805.1 Citrobacter sp. TBCS-14 | reverse complement strand
CGCCACCATTGAGAGTGAGCTGGATACGCAGTCAGCGATGGATTTTATTCTTGGCGCGAACAGTCAGGAGCAACGGGACAAGCTGACTGGCTGGGTTGGTGAAATTGCCGCGTATTACTCAGCGGCGCCAGTCCGTCTTGGGGGCGCAAAAGTGCCACACCTGATGCCGGGGGACTCGTTAAACTTGCAGACGGCTCAGGACAC
>NZ_SZWM01001207.1:0-207 GCF_005280805.1 Citrobacter sp. TBCS-14 | reverse complement strand
TCTGAGGCAGAACCCCGCATAATCAGCCCATTTACCGGATAAGACATAAGCGCCGATATCCGATAATTTCGCAGTGCCTGCTGGCAACGCCTTTGCGTCTTATCAAGCCAACAAACCAGTCAAGGGCTGAAAAGAGGTGTTATTTTTGAGTTGGCATATAGTACCTGGATTACATTGAATTACTACCGCCAGATGTTACAGGGGGTT
>NZ_SZWM01001211.1:0-207 GCF_005280805.1 Citrobacter sp. TBCS-14 | reverse complement strand
GCCAGCAGAATTGCCGCGCTCGATAACCAGCACCTGTGCACCTTCCCGAGCCAGCACCAGCGCCGCAACCGAACCAGCCAGACCTGCACCCACGATGATGGCATCAAAGATATCTTCGGACATAAGTACTCCTGTCAGCGGCAGGATGCCTTCGCATCCTGCCCGAATGGTTTAACGCGCTAAGGCAGCCGTCAGCGCAGGCAGGAT
>NZ_SZWM01001210.1:0-207 GCF_005280805.1 Citrobacter sp. TBCS-14 | reverse complement strand
TCATTACTATAGCCCTGCGGATGATCGCCGGTGATTAAACTGAGCAGCGTTGATTTTCCCGCACCGTTTGGACCGACAATCTGCCAGTGTTCCCCTGGGTTTACCCGCCAGCTCAGATGATGAAGAATCGGGCGATCATTATAGGAAACGACCCCGTCGTTGAGCATAATCCGCGGTTCGTTCTCAGACAATATGCGACGTACGGAA
>NZ_SZWM01001213.1:0-207 GCF_005280805.1 Citrobacter sp. TBCS-14 | reverse complement strand
TCCGATCGTTCGTGGTTCTGCTCTGAAAGCGCTGGAAGGCGAAGCAGAGTGGGAAGCGAAAATCATCGAACTGGCTGGCTTCCTGGATTCTTACATCCCGGAACCAGAACGTGCTATCGATAAGCCGTTCCTGCTGCCAATCGAAGACGTATTCTCCATCTCCGGTCGTGGTACCGTTGTTACCGGTCGTGTAGAACGCGGTATCAT
>NZ_SZWM01001212.1:0-207 GCF_005280805.1 Citrobacter sp. TBCS-14 | reverse complement strand
TGGCGCAGAATGATTTTATGGAGAACATCACCGTTCAGTCAGACTGCGTGATTCTGGCGGGCAACGCGGTTATTCCGACCATCGACGCCGCCTGTCGGATCGCGAAAGAACAACAGGTTCCCTTATTGATTAGCGGTGGCATCGGTCATTCTACGCGCTTTCTGTATGACGCGATTGCAGAGCATCCTCGCTATAACATCATCCGCA
>NZ_SZWM01001148.1:0-206 GCF_005280805.1 Citrobacter sp. TBCS-14 | reverse complement strand
GGGATGACCAGCCCGAGAACGATGTACAAAAACTGGGGGCGCGAAGCCCCGCAGTAATTGCCATCACCGGACGGCCATCGTTGTAATCAATCAGAATACCTTCCGGCATTATGACCACCTCCCGACGACAACCCGTCCACCACCAGATAAATTGACGGTCACACCATTACCATCAATTTTGACAACGTTATTAACACCGTTGAATG
>NZ_SZWM01001146.1:0-206 GCF_005280805.1 Citrobacter sp. TBCS-14 | reverse complement strand
TTTAATGGACAGCGTGGCCTTAATTGGCCACCGCATTGCCCACGGCGGAAATATCTTTACCGAATCAGCCATTATTACTGATGAAGTTATCGAAAATATCCGCCGGGTCTCTCCTTTAGCACCGTTACATAATTATGCGAACTTAAGCGGAATCGAATCTGCTCAGCATCTTTTCCCAGGCGTGCAGCAGGTTGCGGTATTTGATA
>NZ_SZWM01001209.1:0-206 GCF_005280805.1 Citrobacter sp. TBCS-14 | reverse complement strand
GCGGCGGCGGCAATCTGATTGTCGAACTGTGGAACGCCGGTATCAGAGAACAAACGGAGGACAGCGACGTCAATGTGGTGATTGACGGCTGTCGACAAACCCATGCCGCGGGCAGCCAACTACGCCTGACGCCGGGTGAGAGCATCTGCCTGCCGCCGGGCCTGTATCACAGCTTCTGGGCGGAAAAAGGTTTTGGCGACGTGCTG
>NZ_SZWM01001208.1:0-206 GCF_005280805.1 Citrobacter sp. TBCS-14 | reverse complement strand
GCACCCGGTGCTACGTCGCATAAAGCGCAGGGGTCTAAACAGGTTTCATGTGCTGTTCCGACTTTGCTGATTGTTAAAGAGCGGTATTACTTCAGCGAACCCCGTTCGTAACGTTTACGTTGAGTGCTTGTCCGCTGTTGATGGATAGATATTCCTACTTAAAGTAGAAAATATCAACAACAAAAAGTAGAAAATGTTGGTGTGTT
>NZ_SZWM01000852.1:0-542 GCF_005280805.1 Citrobacter sp. TBCS-14 | reverse complement strand
GGTGTCGGAACGTGTTCAGGCGCGTCCGGCAGTCTCTGCGCTGGAAAAAGCACCGGCGAAGAAAGAAGCGTATCGCTGGAAAGCGACCAATCCTGTTGCAGAAGTCAAAGAAGTCATCGCCACGCCGAAAGCGCTGAAAAAAGCGCTNGGCGGAAGCCATTGAACGCGACCCGTGGGCCGCGCAGGTCAGTCAGCTTTCATTGCCTAAGCTGGTGGAGCAGGTGGCGCTCAATGCCTGGAAAGAAGAGAATGGCAACGAGGTTCGCCTGCACCTGCGTTCCACGCAGCGGCACCTCAATTCCAGCGGTGCGCAGCAACGACTTGCTGAAGCATTGAGCAGCTTAACGGGCTCAGCGGTTGAATTGACCATCGTTGAAGATGATAATCCCGCGGTGCGTACGCCGCTGGAGTGGCGTCAGGCCATTTATGAAGAGAAGCTCGCGCAGGCGCGTGAGTCGATTATTGCGGATAATAACATCCAGACGCTGCGTCGTTTTTTCGATGCGGAGCTGGACGAAGAGAGTATTCGCCCCATTTGATCG
>NZ_SZWM01001061.1:0-206 GCF_005280805.1 Citrobacter sp. TBCS-14 | reverse complement strand
CTCTTCTTGCCAGCAGCGGGAAAATCAATCCCAGCCCAACCAGCACAAACGGCGTCACAATGTTCAATGTGAGCTGGAATGTCCACTCTGGAGTAAAGGCTTCCATTTTCGGAAAGATCCCCGTGAGGCAAGCAAACGCAGTAAACGCAAAACACCAAATTCCCACCGTCATCGCCAGAGAGCGGTTACGAATGAAGACATATTCC
>NZ_SZWM01000679.1:0-206 GCF_005280805.1 Citrobacter sp. TBCS-14 | reverse complement strand
GAAACGGTAAATATCTGCCCGTAGACTCGCTGGGTACGCTTGATTAAGCCGATAATCGACGAGAACTCACCGACCTGTACGCGGCCAATTAACGTCGAGCGGGTACGAATACGCGGGTTACCGGTCACCGCACCAACGCGCGGGAACTGGATAAGCGGAGCCACGATATAGGCGACGGCATCACGATCCAGTAACGCATCCCCATC
>NZ_SZWM01001120.1:0-206 GCF_005280805.1 Citrobacter sp. TBCS-14 | reverse complement strand
TTCTTCAGCGCGTGAGAGACCGCAACAAAACCAAAGGTCGCCGTCACCATGGTGGCAGCGCCAAATCCGGATGCGCAATCCATACGCTTCGGCCCTTCCGCCGTAGCCTTCATTGCACATACCGAGCCATCTGCCTGCGGATACACCAGCGCTTCGGTCGAGAACACACAGTCCACGCCCAGTTTGCCTTTGCTGTTTTTCACCAC
>NZ_SZWM01000923.1:0-206 GCF_005280805.1 Citrobacter sp. TBCS-14 | reverse complement strand
ATTGGCCGATTATCCTGGTCCACTGGCCGGAATGCTGTCGGTATTCCTGCAACAAACAGGAGACTGGTTTCTATTCTGCCCGTGCGATATGCCCTATATTCCTCACGATCTGGTCACACGTTTGAAGGAACAGCGCAAAGCTGCACCGGTTGTCTGGGTGCATGATGGTGAAAGAGATCACCCAACCATTGCGCTGATGCACCGCT
>NZ_SZWM01001118.1:0-206 GCF_005280805.1 Citrobacter sp. TBCS-14 | reverse complement strand
AGCTTAATGGTAATACCCGGCGCGAGGCTGTTAACTCTCGCGATCAGGCCTGGCAGGATCACAGCGGCCGTGTAGTCCGTGGCGGCAAAAATAAACGTCTCCCGGCTTTTTTCCGGCTCAAAGTGTTCAGGCTCATGTAGGCAAGTCGAGAGACTGTTCAGAGCCGCGGAAACGTTGGCGGCAATGCTCTCTGCTTTTGACGTTGG
>NZ_SZWM01001119.1:0-205 GCF_005280805.1 Citrobacter sp. TBCS-14 | reverse complement strand
TCTGGAAACAATTTTTCTCAACGGCCTCGATAATTTCGGCGAAATAGGCCGCTTCGCTGCTGGTTGCCAACAAACCGATCGACTTGGTGTGATTCACCTTCAGGCTACGTGCAACTGCGCTAGGGGAGTAGTGCAGCTCTTTGATCGCTGCCCAGACAGCGTTGCGCGTTTCTTCAGCGACAAAGCGTGTTTTGTTAATTACGTG
>NZ_SZWM01001121.1:0-200 GCF_005280805.1 Citrobacter sp. TBCS-14 | reverse complement strand
GCCACGCAGACCTTTGATGGTATTGCACAGAATATGGCGGCGATGCTGACCGGCAGTGAACAGAACTGGCGCAGCTTCACCCGTTCCGTGCTGTCCATGATGACAGAAATTCTGCTTAAGCAGGCAATGGTGGGGATTGTCGGGAGTATCGGTAGTGCTATTGGCGGTGCTGCCGGTGGCGGCGCATCAGCCTCAACCGG
>NZ_SZWM01001122.1:0-205 GCF_005280805.1 Citrobacter sp. TBCS-14 | reverse complement strand
CCTTTAACGATTACATGGCGAAGCTCGGTGAAGTGTCTGACACCGAGATCCGCCGCTTTACCGACCTGCAAACCGCGCTGACCAAACGTCTTGATCACTTTGCTGCGCACGGCTGTAAAGTCTCCGACCATGCGCTGGATGTGGTGTTGTTTGCCGAGTCTAACGAAGCTGAACTGGATAACATCCTGGCGCGTCGTCTGGCGGG
>NZ_SZWM01001052.1:0-205 GCF_005280805.1 Citrobacter sp. TBCS-14 | reverse complement strand
AGCGCATTGCGCAGCAGCGACTGGAGAACCACGCCTGAAACCGCCAGACAGGCTCCGCAACAGGCGGAAACCAGCGCGCGGGTCAGGCGGTAGTTCCAGATAATCCCGGCATCAAGCGCATCCACCGCATACTGTGTATCAAACAAGCGGTTTGCCAGCGTATGGCTGACATGCTGCCACGAGATAACCGTCTCACCGATTGAAA
>NZ_SZWM01000947.1:0-205 GCF_005280805.1 Citrobacter sp. TBCS-14 | reverse complement strand
CATTGGGGAGCGTACGATGTGACCACTGATTTCCGCTGCTGCCGGCGCTTCCATACTTGGAGTGGCAGTTTGTGCGACAGCGTTAGACAGAGCTGGCTGCTGCATCACTGGTGCAGCATAAGCCTGTTGCATCATTGGAAAACTTGCAGCTGGCGCTGCACGGCTGATGCGTACAGACTCTTCGCCTTCAGAAATTTCCAGTTCG
>NZ_SZWM01000971.1:305-519 GCF_005280805.1 Citrobacter sp. TBCS-14 | reverse complement strand
GAGTGTCTATGTTCAAACTGTTCCTCTTATGCATGTCTCGCCGGACGCTGAACATTTACCGGCATCTAAGGAAATTATTCACGCCATGGGGGAAAGGCGCAAGCATTGCAATAAATATGGGGGTGCCAGGGCAAATTACAAGGCCCGCCGGAGCAGCGAGCCAGGAAGTGTAGGCCCGATAAGCATGGCGCCATCGGGCATTGTTTGCGTTTTT
>NZ_SZWM01000971.1:0-194 GCF_005280805.1 Citrobacter sp. TBCS-14 | reverse complement strand
TTCGGTACGCACCACTTTGCCGCGCAGTGAGTTGGTCCAGACATCGGTAATTTCAACATCAACAAACTTACCGACCATATCCGGGGTACCTTCAAAGTTCACCACGCGGTTATTTTCGGTACGCCCTGACAGTTCCATCACGCTTTTCCGTGACGTACCTTCGACAAGAATGCGCTGGGTCGTGCCGACCATAC
>NZ_SZWM01000630.1:0-205 GCF_005280805.1 Citrobacter sp. TBCS-14 | reverse complement strand
ACCGCCGCGGTAGCGGGCATGATTTCCGGCATGACCGTCGCCAATCTGATTGGCATTCCCATTGGCACCTGGCTGAGTCAGACGTTTAGCTGGCGCTACACGTTTCTGCTGATTGCCGTGTTTAACATCGCCGTTATTCTGTCGGTTATGTTTTGGGTACCCAACCTCCGCGACGAAGCAAAAGGCAGGCTACGCGAGCAATTTC
>NZ_SZWM01000917.1:0-205 GCF_005280805.1 Citrobacter sp. TBCS-14 | reverse complement strand
ACTTTCCAGGCTCAGGATTGTACGAGAAATATAATCCACCGCTTCCGCTGGGCGCGTTACCGCAGCAATGTGCGGCGTCATCGCCACACGTGGGTGTTTCCACAATGGGTTGTCTTCCGGTAGCGGTTCTCGGCTATAGACATCCAGCATCGCACCTTTCAGTTTTCCGCTATCCAACGATGCCAGAAGATCGTCTTCATTGAGA
>NZ_SZWM01000325.1:0-205 GCF_005280805.1 Citrobacter sp. TBCS-14 | reverse complement strand
CATTCTGGGACAAAATTCATATCGATCCCACAATGTTGCTTATCTTGCTGGCTCTGCTGGTCTACAGCTCGCTGGTCATCTGGAGCGCCAGCGGCCAGGATATTGGCATGATGGAACGTAAGGTCGGCCAGATCGCTATGGGGCTGGTCATCATGGTGGTGATGGCGCAAATTCCTCCCAGAGTCTATGAAGGTTGGGCGCCGTA
>NZ_SZWM01000891.1:0-205 GCF_005280805.1 Citrobacter sp. TBCS-14 | reverse complement strand
TGCAGTGGTCCGTGCCAGAAGGCAATTTTTGGGACGATGAAAAATTACAACGTCGTCTGGCCTCACGTCTGGATCGCTGGGTTAGCCTGATGCGTATGCATGGTGGAGCACAGGCGGAGATGATCGCCAATGCGCCGGAGGCGATCCGCGACCTGTTCAGCAAACGTATAAAGCTGATGGCGCCGTTACTCAAGGCCTGGAAGAG
>NZ_SZWM01000889.1:0-205 GCF_005280805.1 Citrobacter sp. TBCS-14 | reverse complement strand
AGGATATCCGACAGCTCTCGGCCAAAATCCATTTTCTCCTCGCCTCAATGTTTGAAGCGCTGGTCAAACAGGAAAATGGCAAAGACTCGCTGACCCAGCTCCTTAATCGCCGCTTTATTCCGACGATTATGCGCCGTGAAATCTCGCTGGCGTTACATTCACGAAGACCCTTTACCCTGGCAATGCTGGACATTGATTATTTTAA
>NZ_SZWM01000884.1:0-205 GCF_005280805.1 Citrobacter sp. TBCS-14 | reverse complement strand
GCTGAGCGGGCAACCTCTGCAATGGATAATCTCCGGTTTTCTGACCACACTTTGGGTCACGCTAGCCGGCGTGGTACTCGCCACGGTGTTTGCCATCTTTCTGCTCAGCCTGCGCCTGATAGGACAGCGCTTTGCGACCACCATGGTCAACGTGTGGGTCTCTGTTTTTCGCAATACTCCTTTACTCGTCCAACTGATGTTCTGG
>NZ_SZWM01000902.1:0-205 GCF_005280805.1 Citrobacter sp. TBCS-14 | reverse complement strand
CGTGAATATTCGACGTAAAAATCGGCTATGGATAGCCTGTGCGGTGCTGGCGGGCCTGGCTTTGACCATCACGCTGGTGCTCTATGCGCTGCGTTCCAATATCGATCTGTTCTATACGCCGGGAGAAATACTCTACGGCAAGCGCGAAACTCAGCAGATGCCGGAAGTCGGTCAACGCCTGCGCGTTGGCGGTATGGTTATGCCG
>NZ_SZWM01000897.1:0-205 GCF_005280805.1 Citrobacter sp. TBCS-14 | reverse complement strand
GCAGCGAAACCCTGTTCTGGGAAACGATGGAAAAACTGAAAGCGCTTGGCGCCAGCTCCATCCTGGTGCTGCCTATTGAGAAGATGATGGAGTAATTCCACTTATGCTGCCCGGTAGCGCTTCGCTAGCCGGGCCTACAAGACCCGTAGGCCGGATAAACAACGTGCCATCCGGCAAAAAAAGGAAGACGATTATGAGCTTTAAT
>NZ_SZWM01000896.1:0-205 GCF_005280805.1 Citrobacter sp. TBCS-14 | reverse complement strand
GTCCAGTTTCGCCAGTTGGCACAGGCCATCCAGTTTTTTCGGCAACTGATGGATATTCGGTTCAACCACCAGCGTCTCGCCGCTGTGCCAGCGTGCGATACTTTGCGCCACCCCCATTGCCGGGCTTTCACGTAAATCATCAATATTCGGTTTGAACGCCAGACCAAAACAGGCAATTTTTACGTCGCTGGCACGTTTATTGGTC
>NZ_SZWM01000894.1:0-204 GCF_005280805.1 Citrobacter sp. TBCS-14 | reverse complement strand
TTACACCTTGCTGGCTATCCAGTTCATCATCATCTCCGGCCAGATTCATATCACCCAGATAGGCGTGGTTCTGCTGACGCTGACGCTGTGTACTGGCCTGTTTTATATGCACAACCTGTTCAGCACAGAAAATATTGATAAAGCTGTTCTGTCTATCGTGGCATGGTTTGTCTATATCGTTCTGCTGTGGGGACATTACCATGA
>NZ_SZWM01000859.1:236-614 GCF_005280805.1 Citrobacter sp. TBCS-14 | reverse complement strand
AAAAGGAGTTCTCCCATGGCGCTTAAAGCGACAATCTATAAAGCCGTCGTCAACGTAGCGGATCTCGACCGCAGCCAGTTTCTTGACGCGACATTGACGCTGGCGCGTCACCCTTCAGAAACCCAGGAACGCATGATGTTGCGTCTGTTGGCATGGATTAAATATGCTGACGAGCGGCTGCAATTCACGCGGGGTTTAAGCGCTGAAGACGAACCCGAAGCATGGTTGCGCAACGACCACCTGGGCATTGATCTCTGGATTGAACTCGGCTTGCCGGATGAGCGTCGCCTTAAGAAGGCGTGTACCCAGTCTGCTGAAGTCGCTTTGTTTGCCTATAACAGCCGTGCAGCGCAAATCTGGTGGCAGCAGAACCAAAGC
>NZ_SZWM01000859.1:0-202 GCF_005280805.1 Citrobacter sp. TBCS-14 | reverse complement strand
AGTTTAAGAATCTTACCGTGTGGTATCTGGATGATGAACAACTGGCACAACTGAGTGACTTTGCCGGTCGTACAATGGCGCTACAGGCGACTATTCAGGATGGCGCTATCTGGCTGTCTGATTCTCAGAATAATCTGGAAATTCACCTGACCACGTGGCAGCCGCGTTCATGATCGTTATCTCCCGAAATGTCTCTATCCCA
>NZ_SZWM01000328.1:0-204 GCF_005280805.1 Citrobacter sp. TBCS-14 | reverse complement strand
GCTTTGAGCGGGGCCGGAATATCCTGGCAATATGCCTCCGCAGCGTCGTGCATCAGCGCTTCAAAGGCGAACTCTGGCGGCACAATCTGGCTTACAAGCACAGAGTGCTGGGCCACGCTGTAGAACTCTGGGAGATGCCCAGCGAATCGACAGATGTTGGAAAGAGCAGTCGCGATATCCTCAACATCGATATCGTCGATTGTG
>NZ_SZWM01000329.1:0-204 GCF_005280805.1 Citrobacter sp. TBCS-14 | reverse complement strand
AGGCGCAACTCATGTACACCTGGTCTACGGGCACGGTGGTGATTTGCTTCAGCAGACGTTGAAAGATGGCAATCTGAACTGGGTTCTGCAGGCAGAGCAGTTGGGAACCGGTCATGCTATGCAGCAGGCTGCACCGTTCTTTGGTGATGACGAAGACATTTTAATGCTCTATGGCGATGTGCCGTTAATCTCCACTGAAACGTT
>NZ_SZWM01000529.1:0-204 GCF_005280805.1 Citrobacter sp. TBCS-14 | reverse complement strand
TTTCACGGTTCAGTACCCGCAACCCTTCCTGCCCACTTTCCGCGGTCACGACGCTGTAGCCTTCGCTGGTCAGTCGCATACCGAGCAATTTCAACAGCCCCGGATCGTCATCGACGAGCAGCAGATGCGCGGGCTTGCGGCTTATCATGGCATGGCCTCCCCATCATCGGGCGTCGTGAGTTTATCAGTACCGTGCAACGCATC
>NZ_SZWM01000530.1:0-204 GCF_005280805.1 Citrobacter sp. TBCS-14 | reverse complement strand
AGCTCGTGCGCCTGTCCGGTTTGTTGCAAAGTATGCGCTAATGCCAGCCATTGCTGCGTTAACTCTGGTTGTTCTCCCCACAACAGCGCCCAGGCGTGAGCGCGGGTGGTTAGATCCAGCGCCGGCAGCAATGTAGCAAATTGATGCCATAGTGCATCATCAATTTGCTGCTGGTTTGCAGGAACACAAGAGCGCCAAAAACGG
>NZ_SZWM01000315.1:0-204 GCF_005280805.1 Citrobacter sp. TBCS-14 | reverse complement strand
AGGTTTTAATCCTGTGGATTATTTACCACGGGCTTCAATAACGGCCTGAGCAACGTTGTTCGGCGCATCGTCGTACTTCAGGAACTCCATGGAGTAAGAAGCACGGCCTTTGGTCAGAGAACGCAGCTGGGTTGCATATCCGAACATTTCAGACAGCGGAACTTCAGCATGGATAACAACGCCAGTGACGTTGGATTCCTGACC
>NZ_SZWM01000531.1:0-204 GCF_005280805.1 Citrobacter sp. TBCS-14 | reverse complement strand
CCTGAATGCTCCGCCGCTGGTTTTCTGCGCTCAAAATTTCTCCGCGCTGTAATAACGCATTACCGCCAAGAGCAATGACAATTCTCTTTTTCATTGATGACCTCATTATGCAAATTATCTCGCGGTCAAAATAACGTTTTATTACCTTTATTATGTGATGGGAGCGACAAGTAAAATATCTACAAAAATAACTCGATAATTAAT
>NZ_SZWM01000532.1:0-204 GCF_005280805.1 Citrobacter sp. TBCS-14 | reverse complement strand
TCCCGCTTTGAAATAATCAACAACCGCATTAGAGATGTAGTAGCCTCCGGATGTATTTCGCGCTTTACCTTCGGTAAATGCGGCAAAACCATCACCACCGTCCGCCAGGAAGCTATTGGTGGCAATGTGATAGATGGTGGCGTCTTCAATGGGTTGGCCGTTTAACGTCAATACGGTGACTCGCTGACCGACCGGTTTACTGCT
>NZ_SZWM01000533.1:0-204 GCF_005280805.1 Citrobacter sp. TBCS-14 | reverse complement strand
ATTTCCCGGGCGTTGGCGATATCCTTCGCCAGCACGTTAATAGCCACTTTATTGCGATAAAAATTAATGCGCTGCATGCTCTGCAATCTCCTTTAGTCGCGCCACGATCAGCGCCATTTCCCCTTCTGCGACCGTACGCGGATCGAGACTAAAGACGCCCTGATGAAGGTTATAACGACGCGCGTAAATCGCGATATCACCCTC
>NZ_SZWM01000734.1:0-204 GCF_005280805.1 Citrobacter sp. TBCS-14 | reverse complement strand
TACTCGCCAACCTGATCGTTGATTTCACGGGATGTCGCCAGAGACGTGCCCAGCGGTTTTTCCATCACCACGCGAGCTGGTTTAGCATTCAGCTTTGCTTCACCCAAGCCTTTGCAGATCGCGCCAAAGGTGCTTGGCGGCATAGCGAAATAGTTAATCGTGGTACGTGATTTTTGATCCAGCATCTCGCCCAGACGGCTAAAT
>NZ_SZWM01001338.1:0-204 GCF_005280805.1 Citrobacter sp. TBCS-14 | reverse complement strand
ATATTGTAGTAAATCTGATGATTATTCTGCTGACAAAGTCGTATCATATGCCGATGCTGCGCTGTATGATGCGAAAAACTCAGGGAGAAATAAAGTGGTTTACTATAACAGCTAGAATAATATTAAGCGTTATTGAGTTCACTCTGCGTATCCCCCATATTAAGCCAATTGATATGTTAGGGGGACCGTTGAGAATGAATACAC
>NZ_SZWM01000858.1:0-541 GCF_005280805.1 Citrobacter sp. TBCS-14 | reverse complement strand
GAAGGTCAGTGCCTGCAGCCAGGCCGTGCCATCATAAATGTCGTTAACTGTGCGGTCATCAACCTTATCGCGGGCACCGTAGAACTGGTAGCTGGTGGTAAACGGGTTACCGCCTAAATCAAATTTGTAGCTGGCTTTGGCGAAATACTGATCGACGTAGCCTTCAGACTGACCGAATGCTGCTTCCAACAGCAGGTTATTTTTGAAGTCATACTTTGCGCCGATTGAATGGAGGTAATCAACTTTGGTCTTTTTATCGGCCTGATAGAATTTATCGACTTCGATGTGCCACGGTGCTTTATATTCGTTANATATTCGTTGGCCCACATATAGGAGAAGCTCAGCGCACCCGCATCGCCATAATCGAAGTTGGCACCGGCTTCAGCACCCTGATAGGTACCAGGCATAAAGCTCCAGTGTGGTGCCAGCAGAGTTTGCCCGGTTGGCTGAATATAACCAGCGCGCGCCCAGGTTGGGCCAAATTTGAATTTGGCTGCCGCTTTATACAGGCTAATCCCGCTCTTATCGCCGGAGTAATCTT
>NZ_SZWM01000990.1:0-204 GCF_005280805.1 Citrobacter sp. TBCS-14 | reverse complement strand
AAACTGGACGACCCAACCGGCTATGGGCGCATTACGCGTGATAACGGCAGCGTTACTGGCATCGTTGAGCATAAAGATGCGACCGACGAGCAACGCAAGATCCAGGAAATTAACACCGGCATCCTGATTGCCAATGGCGCTGATATGAAGCGCTGGTTATCTAAACTGACCAACAACAACGTGCAGGGTGAATATTACATCACC
>NZ_SZWM01000659.1:0-204 GCF_005280805.1 Citrobacter sp. TBCS-14 | reverse complement strand
CTGAACGGATCTCTGGATAATGCGGAAACGTTCCGTCTGCCGATGTTTGACCTGGCAATCCCAACCGAGCTGCCGGGTGTGGATACGCGTATTCTCGATCCGCGTAATACCTACGCATCCCCGGAGCAGTGGCAAGAAAAAGCCAACGCACTGGCGAAACTGTTTATCGAGAACTTCGAGAAGTACACCGACACCCCTGCGGGC
>NZ_SZWM01000803.1:0-204 GCF_005280805.1 Citrobacter sp. TBCS-14 | reverse complement strand
TGCAGGTGTCGGCTTTACACTTATCGCTATCACTTGGATAGGTATAATCGCAACGTTGCTTATTACATGGCTTGGAGGAATTATCTAATGAAATATATACAATGCGTTAAATGGTCAAACGGAGATTTCAGAGAGCTTGAATACTATAAAAGAAGTCAAACTGACTGGATTTCTGCATCACTGTAGTAAAACCATTGGAGACGC
>NZ_SZWM01000802.1:0-204 GCF_005280805.1 Citrobacter sp. TBCS-14 | reverse complement strand
TGATGAATGCCGGTCAGGCTATGCTCTCGCTGGGGACTTCCGGGGTCTATTTTGCGGTCAGCGACGGTTTTCTCAGCAAACCGGAAAGCGCAGTCCATAGCTTTTGCCATGCTCTACCTGAACGGTGGCACCTGATGTCCGTGATGCTAAGTGCGGCATCCTGCCTGGACTGGGCGGCAAAACTAACCGGGATGGCAAGTGTAC
>NZ_SZWM01000805.1:0-204 GCF_005280805.1 Citrobacter sp. TBCS-14 | reverse complement strand
GCCGGATAGTGCGGGTATGGCTAATGAAGTGGTCATGCTGCGCGGGCATAACGTTGACTACGGTGCGCCCATCACCAGCGCGATCCGCTTAGGGGGTGGACGCGTGGTGGAGGTTGGCTCAAGTAATCTGGCGGCCTGCTGGCAGCTGGAGAGCGCGATTACCGACAACACTGCCGCGCTGCTGTATGTGAAATCGCACCACTG
>NZ_SZWM01000804.1:0-203 GCF_005280805.1 Citrobacter sp. TBCS-14 | reverse complement strand
CCAGCCACAGAAAAGTGTGATTGTTTTAATGCCATTGCCAGGGCATCCGCCAAACGTGGCTAAAAAGTATAGCTGTTATCAGCGTTGTTATTAGTACCGTTACTCAACGCAGTTGCAGCATGAAAAATCCGCATAATCCCAGCGTTGACAGTGCAAGCTACACATTTTATTTATAAATACGGTATTTGCATTTGCGCCTGCAC
>NZ_SZWM01000807.1:0-203 GCF_005280805.1 Citrobacter sp. TBCS-14 | reverse complement strand
GAAGCGTTTGCGAATTACTCGGCGCTGATTTTTATCGGGGCGACCGGCATTGCGGTGCGCGTGCTGGCCCCGCTGGTCAACGACAAATTTTGCGATCCGGCAGTGGTGGTCATTGATGAACGTGCCCAGCATGTCATTAGCCTGCTCTCCGGTCATGCGGGAGGCGCTAATGCTCTGGCGCGTTATCTGGCGGGGATGCTGGG
>NZ_SZWM01000806.1:0-203 GCF_005280805.1 Citrobacter sp. TBCS-14 | reverse complement strand
AGGGTGATGAACAACAGTCAACCCCCATTGTCTCTATGCTGAAGCTTCGACAGGCGCGTCTGGGCGTGAATGGCTGCATTATTTCCGGGATTGTGCTGGGGTCGCTGTATGGCCTGATGCCGCTGTACCTCAACCATCAGGGTGTCAGCAATGCCAGCATTGGTTTCTGGATGGCGGTACTGGTCAGTGCAGGTATTCTGGGA
>NZ_SZWM01001040.1:0-203 GCF_005280805.1 Citrobacter sp. TBCS-14 | reverse complement strand
GCGTGAATAGTTTTCAATCCCCGAGCAGTAACCCAGCTCGTTCATCATTTCCAGATCGAACTGCGTACGCTGGCTTAAACGCTGTTCTTCTACCAGTTTGTTGTTCGCCAGCAGGATTTTGCGGCGCTCCGCCAGCTCGACTTTAATTTCTTCCATTGCCTGCACGATACGTTCGCGCGGCGTCACGTAGTGGGTTTTCGGGT
>NZ_SZWM01000830.1:0-203 GCF_005280805.1 Citrobacter sp. TBCS-14 | reverse complement strand
TGGGATGGCTGGCGCTGAAAATTACAGCACCATATTTCCTGTCCATATTCTACCCGTAACTCTTCAGCTTGACATGTTCGAAGTTCAACATCAATTCCGGACTGCTTAAAATGGTCACTGATGGATTTGGCTGAGCGAATGGCATAAGCAGGGAATGAAACGATAGCTTTGTAGTCCGTAATAGCATCACGTGATAGATAATG
>NZ_SZWM01000857.1:274-529 GCF_005280805.1 Citrobacter sp. TBCS-14 | reverse complement strand
TCGTCATCAGAATATTAATTACCCGATGCTCGCCCCGGTAGAGAATATCCACCATAGTGCGTACCGGCGCTTTACCTGCGTGTTTCTCTTTCCAGTCTTCCGCTTCCGGGATATTTTTACGCAGCCAGAGGGCGAAGATAATTGGCAGAATGCCGATGAAGAACAGCGCACGCCATCCCCAGACAGGAACCACCAGGCTGTAAACCTGGGCGGCAATCACAGCGCCGACCGAGAAACCAGAAATCAGGAAACCAC
>NZ_SZWM01000857.1:0-216 GCF_005280805.1 Citrobacter sp. TBCS-14 | reverse complement strand
TGTTACGCAGGTGTTTAGGCCAGCTTTCAATAACGTAGGTGGCGCTGGAGCCGTACTCACCTGCCATTCCCATACCGATTACCAGGCGGGCGATAAACATGGTGGTGTAGCCTGGCGCGAAGCCACAGGCCAGCGTCCCCACAGAGAACAGAATGATACTGGTGACCATTGCCAGGCGACGTCCATAACGGTCACCCATCGCACCCAGCATTAACC
>NZ_SZWM01001070.1:0-203 GCF_005280805.1 Citrobacter sp. TBCS-14 | reverse complement strand
ATTCTCGTCGTACCATCAACCCGGATACGTTAATTCGTAACCTCGCGGAGCTGCATCCGGGGCAACCCGTCGTGCACCTTGAGCACGGCGTGGGTCGCTATGCCGGTATGACCACGCTGGAAGCGGGCGGCATTACCGGCGAATACCTGATGCTCACCTATGCCAACGACGCCAAACTGTACGTGCCGGTGTCGTCACTGCAT
>NZ_SZWM01000944.1:0-203 GCF_005280805.1 Citrobacter sp. TBCS-14 | reverse complement strand
AACAGATGCCATTTATCGTCAACGTCAGCATCAGGGGCCATAAACGCGCCGCCATTGCTGAGCGTGTAAAAGGACCAGATACCACTGTTGTACTCGTCACAGAAGCGGTCCATCCAGGCGAAAATGCGGGGTTCCAGCGTTATCCATTGTGGGATAGAGCCAAAGTACTGCGGCCAGAAGCAGATACGCTGTTCGTCGGGTAT
>NZ_SZWM01000061.1:0-203 GCF_005280805.1 Citrobacter sp. TBCS-14 | reverse complement strand
GGCATATTCACAAACGTAGGCACGATCAATACCGTTGCCCCTGCGCCCGCCACGGTGCCGACCAGGCGATAGAGACACCGGCTCAGCGAAGCGCCCACAGAGGTTTGCGAAACAATATAGACGGTGATGATGGCCCAGGAGGGCCGTTCCAGGCCAATCGATAGGGCGATATAATAGGCGAGCATCGCAGCGGCAAAACTCCT
>NZ_SZWM01000063.1:0-200 GCF_005280805.1 Citrobacter sp. TBCS-14 | reverse complement strand
TATGCTCGTCAGGAATGCCGTGTTTTTCCAGAATCGCTTCCACTTTGTCGGTGAACGACGGCAGGAAACGCTCGGCTTCGGCCATCGCCAGCGGACAGGTCGGGAACGACACGCAGGCCATCGAGTTTTCACGCTGCGGTTTCACCGCATTCATCAGCCCATGATCGCGCGCCAGCTTCTCTACCTTCGCTTTCTGGCTT
>NZ_SZWM01000058.1:0-203 GCF_005280805.1 Citrobacter sp. TBCS-14 | reverse complement strand
CGACGGCACCATCGTGATTGGCGAGGGTGAGATTGATGAAGCGCCGATGCTGTTTATCGGTGAAAAAGTCGGGACCGGTCTTGGTGATGCGGTCGACATCGCCGTCGATCCTATCGAAGGCACACGCATGACGGCCATGGGTCAGGCCAACGCGCTGGCCGTACTGGCCGTTGGCGATAAAGGCTGCTTCCTGAACGCGCCGG
>NZ_SZWM01000704.1:0-203 GCF_005280805.1 Citrobacter sp. TBCS-14 | reverse complement strand
CTGATGAACGTCGACTTTGCAGACGTGCGCACCGTGATGTCCGAAATGGGCTATGCGATGATGGGTTCTGGCGTGGCGAGCGGTGAAGATCGCGCTGAAGAAGCGGCTGAAATGGCTATCTCTTCACCTCTGCTGGAAGATATCGATCTGTCTGGCGCGCGTGGCGTGCTGGTTAACATTACTGCGGGCTTCGACCTGCGTCT
>NZ_SZWM01001116.1:0-203 GCF_005280805.1 Citrobacter sp. TBCS-14 | reverse complement strand
ATCGGGCAAGTTCGCGTACTAACGAGCAGATTGAACTGCTTGAGGCGTTGTTGGATCAGCAAAAACGACAGAACGTATTGCTCCGTCGTCTTTGTGAAGCTAACGAACCGGAAAAAGCAGAAGAGCCTACCGCGGTGCAAACTCAGGATGAAGATGATGACATCATTCGTCTGGTAGCCGAACGGTAGTAAACAGAAAGACAG
>NZ_SZWM01001124.1:0-202 GCF_005280805.1 Citrobacter sp. TBCS-14 | reverse complement strand
TGCGCGTCAGTGTCAGCCGTCGCAGCCAGCCACGGAAGGTGGAGGCCGGAAAAATGGCCACGCCAGCCCAGGCCAAAAAACTGCGGGCGCTGGGGTACCGGGTACGCACCGGTAAACGCTGGAAAAAGCCCACGCTGGGCGAGTTAACCCAAACGATGCCATACAGCCGGGCGGGGTTACTGATTCGAAAACTCAGCGGTAA
>NZ_SZWM01000702.1:0-202 GCF_005280805.1 Citrobacter sp. TBCS-14 | reverse complement strand
GGCATTTGAAGCGAAATATGGTGACCAGTTGATGCTTGTTTTTCGCGTTATAGATCGTGCGCTGGCAATCGGCGTACTGGCATGAATAGAGGAGATAACATGCGAGATATTCAGATGGCTTTAAAACGATGGGGCGGTTGGGTCGCTAGTGATAGTTCAGGAGTGAACTATTCTCCAGTAGCAGCAGGATTCAAGGGGCTGT
>NZ_SZWM01000703.1:0-202 GCF_005280805.1 Citrobacter sp. TBCS-14 | reverse complement strand
TGCTGAAGTTGCTGTTCGGCATCGCGTTGAGGTAGTGAAAGAGCAGCTTGAACAACTTGAACTGAAAAGTGATTTTTTCAGAGCCCACGATCTGCTGGCCTCCGTCAATGTCGATGGCCCGACGCTCATTGCGATGCGCCAGGACCCCGAGATCCTGAAAATCATTGAATGCCTGCCCTGGTTACGCTTTGAGTTGGTAGAG
>NZ_SZWM01000856.1:361-553 GCF_005280805.1 Citrobacter sp. TBCS-14 | reverse complement strand
GCCACCAATAATTATTAAGCGGCATATTTGGGTAATGTCAGAATAAAGCGGGTAGCGCGAGCGTCGGATGTCACGGAGACTTTTCCCTGGTGGGCAATCACAATCGATTTCACTATCGCCAGGCCAATACCGCTACCTTCGCCTTTACGCTGTCGTGAGGGATCGACGCGATAAAACCGGTCAAAGAGTCGT
>NZ_SZWM01000856.1:0-220 GCF_005280805.1 Citrobacter sp. TBCS-14 | reverse complement strand
ATTCGCCTTTGGGCGTATAGCGCATTGCGTTAGAGAGCAGGTTGCTCATTGCCCGGCGTAACATTAACGGGTCGCCAGAAACCCGGCATGCCCGACCTTCAAAGCGCAGGCTGACTTCGCGTTCTTCCGCCCAGGCTTCGAAAAAGTCGAACACTTTACTGACCTCATCCGCAAGATTCAGCGCTGTTTTTTCCGGGATCAACTGATTATTGTCTGCCTG
>NZ_SZWM01001256.1:0-202 GCF_005280805.1 Citrobacter sp. TBCS-14 | reverse complement strand
AAAGGAAAACGTAAGAACCTCACTATTGTGGTGCTCGGTGAAACGTCACGCGGCGACAACTTCTCTCTGTCAGGTTATTCACGTCAGACCAATCCGTTGCTGGAAAAAGATGATGTCGTTTATTTCCCGCATACAACGTCCTGCGGTACGGCGACAGCCGTTTCCGTTCCCTGCATGTTCTCCGACATGCCACGAGCGCATT
>NZ_SZWM01001296.1:0-202 GCF_005280805.1 Citrobacter sp. TBCS-14 | reverse complement strand
AGCGGCGAGTGGGAAAGACAGTGAAGATAAGCGTGCATATCAGGCCACCTTTTCAACAGGAATATCGGCAGTAGCGCGGGTAAGCGTCATCACCGACGCCAGTTTATTCAGGGTACTGCCCAGAGTTTGCGGAATAGCGATGGCGGCCACAAAGCGGTCCGGGCGCATCACCACCAGCGAAGCGTTGTGCTGGGCAAACCAC
>NZ_SZWM01000227.1:0-202 GCF_005280805.1 Citrobacter sp. TBCS-14 | reverse complement strand
ATACCCGCGTGCTGCACGAGCAGCGGCTGGAAGCGGTCGCGCAAATCAAAGAAGCGGAAAGTGCAGTTGCGGCGGCACGGGCGTTGCTGGAACAACGGCAAAGTGAAATGCGCGCCGCGCAGTCGGTGGTAAAACAGCGCGAGGCGGAACTGCAGTCGGTCTCTAAACGTCACGTGCGCTCCCGTTCACTGTCCCAACGTGG
>NZ_SZWM01000226.1:0-202 GCF_005280805.1 Citrobacter sp. TBCS-14 | reverse complement strand
GGCTGAGGAAGGCATGATCACTAACACATCCCGCATGTCACCGTTCTGGCGGTTAATTACGGCCATTGTGACTGCGCCGGTGATGTGGCTGAGAGAGGTTCTGGTGTCCACGGTGCTGGCCAATATGTTTGTGGCCACGGCCAGCGGGAGCATGTTGCGTCTGCTGGCCTGGGCGGTGAACGTGACGGCGAAACCCGCCAGC
>NZ_SZWM01001305.1:0-202 GCF_005280805.1 Citrobacter sp. TBCS-14 | reverse complement strand
CGTTGACAGCGGTAAGCCGCCTGGCGCTTTTCCAATCCCAAGATCGACACGTCCCGGCGCCAGTGAGGCCAGAAGATTAAAGTTTTCCGCAACTTTGTAGGGGCTATAGTGTTGCAGCATGACGCCACCGGAACCCACGCGAATGCGCTGGGTTTGTCCCAGTATCCAGGCGATCACCAGCTCCGGCGATGGACTGGCAAGC
>NZ_SZWM01000225.1:0-202 GCF_005280805.1 Citrobacter sp. TBCS-14 | reverse complement strand
GAACAGGAGGTAAGAATTTGAATGATGTATTTATGCAAAAGAAACAAGTAAACAATGAAATAGCAGTAAATTCATATAACCAATTATTAGGCTGGATATTTTTATAAATGGTTGAAATTTTAAAACACTACACAAACAAAGCAAATTCAGCGGTCAATCCAGAACACTGCGGTAAAATGATAGCTAAAATATTGAACGAGCA
>NZ_SZWM01000224.1:0-202 GCF_005280805.1 Citrobacter sp. TBCS-14 | reverse complement strand
TTATGCAGGATGGTCAACACAAATGGCGGAGGGTCGAGCAGCGAGATGTTCTGAATGGCATCTGGAGGGTATCTCAGGTGACAGCCCAAAGCGTAACTATCGACACAGGGAATGATTGTGAGCCATCACGGTGGCAGTGGCAACGACAAGGAGAGGCGAATGAAGCGGTGGATAGTCATCGTGCTGATGACCGTAATACCCA
>NZ_SZWM01000223.1:0-202 GCF_005280805.1 Citrobacter sp. TBCS-14 | reverse complement strand
GTCATAGACGTAATCCAGATCGACATGCATCACGCGCATCGTCTGCGGTTCACGCACCTGAGCAACCTGACTGGCAAAACGCTTGAGCGATGGGTTATCAGAAATCAGTACACGCGGGATATCATCAAGGAATGCCGCATTCGCCAGCCCTTCATTAAGCGTAAACGCCATCTTATAACCTTGCTCTTTGGCCAGGTTTAAG
>NZ_SZWM01000855.1:730-971 GCF_005280805.1 Citrobacter sp. TBCS-14 | reverse complement strand
CGGCTTTCCAGCCAGACAGTCCGGAGCTTATTAAGTTAATTTGTCTGACATGCTTTTGTTGAAAAAGTAAATTCAGAGGGGTCTGTAACTAACAGACCTCCAACATCCTGAGTAAAGAGTAAATTTTGCTGCGGGTTTAAATGAATCCACCATGTATGCAGGTTATGCTCAACAATAAAAGAACTAAAATTTGATAAGCGGAGATCGTTTTTATCTGCTTTCGCATCGCTAAAATGAAGCT
>NZ_SZWM01000855.1:362-586 GCF_005280805.1 Citrobacter sp. TBCS-14 | reverse complement strand
AGCATAGGCCATGATACTAAAAAATAAGGAAGAAATAGTCAGGGTATAGAAAAAGTAATTATTTGCATTTTGGCATTTCATTTAACATTTTCTCCACTTCTTTAATTAAAATACCATTCATTTCGTTATCTTTATTTAGCCAGTTATCAAAACTCAGTGCTAACTGCCAGCTATCATTGCATTGGTTGCTAATCACATTAGCTAATGCAAGCTTGTTCAGCGAT
>NZ_SZWM01000855.1:0-198 GCF_005280805.1 Citrobacter sp. TBCS-14 | reverse complement strand
TCTCTTTAACCAGTTGTGGGCTTTCTTCCATTTTAGTGGCAGACGGCGCTTTAAAATAAGAGATTAGGGCGAACAGCGACAGTGCGATAACGATAACGGGTAAGGTAATCAGAACGGCTCGGTAAGAATGACGTTTAATTGCCGGTTTTTTCTTATTTTTTTCTGGTAAGATTCTGTTATATAAATTTATTTTTTCAT
>NZ_SZWM01000701.1:0-202 GCF_005280805.1 Citrobacter sp. TBCS-14 | reverse complement strand
CCGTTCTGACGCCGATTTTTAAATAGTATTTTTCTGCCGTGGCCAGCAACCGATCGGCTTTCTCCAGCGTTTCGATATCATCCACACTCGCGGCCGTTGTCTGGCCATCTTCGCTGCGCAGCAGCTCCAGCCCCGCAAACTTGAACCACTTGGCCGTGACCTGTTCATGCAGCCGCCAGGTACTGGCGACACGCTCAAATGT
>NZ_SZWM01000399.1:0-202 GCF_005280805.1 Citrobacter sp. TBCS-14 | reverse complement strand
CATGTTGTTTTCGGCAAACAAAGAGAAGATCTCGGCTTTCGAATATGGGCTGCGATCGGTGCTGCTGTAGCCTGGAATATTACCGCCCATAAAGGTCTGCGAGTTAGACAGCATGTCCTTCATGCGCTGCTGGTTCCATTCAGTACCCAGCGTCAGGTTTTGATTGACCAGTAGATCCAACGGAATGCTGATCTCACTGTGC
>NZ_SZWM01000120.1:0-202 GCF_005280805.1 Citrobacter sp. TBCS-14 | reverse complement strand
ATCGGTATTAACCTGCCGGAAGACGAGATCAGAGCGGCGTTTGCGGGGTTGAAGAAGTAGAATTCAAGAGCGGTGTTAATATTCTACACCGCATTTTATTATATTGTGGGTGTGTAAAATGGAAAGAATACATTTCAGATTTAGGAAAACCAAAAAACATTCAATAATTCGACCACAGTTTAAATTTTTCATAACTGACCTC
>NZ_SZWM01000121.1:0-202 GCF_005280805.1 Citrobacter sp. TBCS-14 | reverse complement strand
GTCGAGCGGAAACCCTTATGTTGAAAATGAGTTATCATGCTGGGGACTATTACAGATAATGCAAAGCGTGCATGGGCAGGTATCTAATTTAAGTCCACAGGATTATTTAGACAAAGCAGTAAGTATATACCAAGGTTCAGGCGGTACAGCATGGGAAACGTGGTAAATATAAAACAGCTAGTAAATATATAATAAATTAAAT
>NZ_SZWM01000122.1:0-202 GCF_005280805.1 Citrobacter sp. TBCS-14 | reverse complement strand
CATGTCCGTGGCGTTGCTATTTACCTTCGGCTCTCTGGTTTTGCTGGCACCCTCGGCATCCTGGCTGACGAAGCGGTTTGGCAAAAAAGAGGCCAGCGTCGGCGCATTGCTCTTTGCGGTGGCGATGTATCTGATTATGTACTTCATCCATATTACGGACGCGAAAGTCTATTTGGTTTTCCTGTTCCTGGCGACGCTGGGG
>NZ_SZWM01000123.1:0-202 GCF_005280805.1 Citrobacter sp. TBCS-14 | reverse complement strand
GCAAAAAATGCCTGATATTGCACAGACATGGTGTCAGTAAAACGCTCGAATGCCTCCATTAAAAGCTCATCTATTCCCGAAAAGTAATAGGTCATTGAGCCCAGCGGCACCTCGGCAATCATGGCGATTTTCCGGTGTGTAACCCCATGAATACCATGGATTATAACCGCATCCAGCGTGGCCTGGACTATTTTATCCCGTC
>NZ_SZWM01000726.1:0-201 GCF_005280805.1 Citrobacter sp. TBCS-14 | reverse complement strand
GATCATCATTTCGCACGACCGTCACTTCCTGAACATGGTCTGTACACACATGGCGGATCTGGACTATGGCGAACTGCGTGTTTATCCGGGTAACTACGACGAATACATGACGGCGGCAACCCAGGCGCGTGAACGTCTGCTGGCCGATAACGCCAAGAAGAAAGCACAGATTGCCGATCTGCAATCCTTCGTCAGCCGCTT
>NZ_SZWM01000727.1:0-201 GCF_005280805.1 Citrobacter sp. TBCS-14 | reverse complement strand
ATTCACGATTTTGATGGGGCGCAGACCTACAGTGAGAAAACCGGGCATCGCTTCACCTTGAATGCGAATTTCTCTGATGCGCGCGAGGCGGATTATGATGCCTTGTTGATCCCTGGCGGGCGGGCGCCGGAGTATTTACGTCTGAATCCGGAAGTCATTCAACTGGTACAAGACTTTAACTCTGCGGGTAAACCTATCGCC
>NZ_SZWM01000118.1:0-201 GCF_005280805.1 Citrobacter sp. TBCS-14 | reverse complement strand
CTTCTTCCACACGATCGGCGAGGAAGCTGGAGGCACCACCGGCGCGGGCGCGGCCTTCAATGTCGTAACGCACGACGCCAACAGTCACGTGCACTTCACTTTCGACTTCCGCCTGGGAGGAAGCAATGGAGTACAGACGCGGGGTCAGCGGGCGCAGAAGATCAACTAACGCCTGAGCGTCCAGTTGTGCCGGGGAGAAAC
>NZ_SZWM01000119.1:0-201 GCF_005280805.1 Citrobacter sp. TBCS-14 | reverse complement strand
CGGGCGCTTCTGCGCACGAACCTCAGGGTCAGGGAACAAAAATTCGAGACGTTCTTCCAGCCCTTCGCGTGATTTCGCCACAAGGAAATCTTCGGTGGTCATATCACCGGTCGGGAACTGCGGCAGGAAATATTCGCCCAGACGCACCGTCACGTTGCAGCGTTTAGCTATCTCGACGGTGTTTTGCAGTGCTTCCGGAAT
>NZ_SZWM01000854.1:0-592 GCF_005280805.1 Citrobacter sp. TBCS-14 | reverse complement strand
GCCAATTTCGCGCGCCAGTTTTGGGACCATATAGCCTGAAATCAGCGTCAGCAGCTCTCGCATGATTTTCCGTGCCTCATCGTCACTCACCATAAAGTGAGCGGCTCCCTGCACTTTATCCAGTACATGCAGGTAATAGGGCATTACGCCCGCATCAAACAGCGCGTTGCTCAGGTTTGCCAGCGTTTGTGCGNTTTGGTTGAGCAGTGTGACGCCAATCCGACGCAGTTTTGCCATCGCCTGACGAAATGTCTCATCAATTTCGTTGGCGTGGTTAATGTGATTCACCAGCAGAACTTGCAGAGAAGAGTGAGCAAAACGCTCGACCAATCCGTCGGTAATTCGCGCCGGGATGACAATCGGCAAACGGCTGTGAATACGCAGGCGCTTAATATGTGGGATGGCTTCCAGTTGCGTGAGCAACCAGTCCAGTTCATGGTCTTTGGCCATTAACGGATCGCCACCGGAGAAGATAATCTCATTCAGCTCAGGATGTGCGCTAATGTAGTCCAGGGCGACCTGCCAGTTGCGCTTATTGCCCTGGTTTTCAGCATACGGGAAGTGTCGGCGGAAGCAATAGCGACAATTTACC
>NZ_SZWM01001131.1:0-201 GCF_005280805.1 Citrobacter sp. TBCS-14 | reverse complement strand
GTTGCAGAAGGTCAATTACATGCACCACACCGAGCAGTTCTTCCTGTTCATCTTCTCCGGTTACGACCAGGCGCGTATGCTGGTTTTTCTCCAGTAGTGTGCGAATTTCTGCTTCCGGAGCATTGAGATCAATATGCTCGATATCATGGCGTGACGTCATGATACTGCTGACGGTTCGCTGATTAAGGTTCAGTACGCGCT
>NZ_SZWM01000104.1:0-201 GCF_005280805.1 Citrobacter sp. TBCS-14 | reverse complement strand
CCCTGAATTTACCTTTGTTTTTCTGGCTGTCCGCCGTACAGACCGTGATGCCTGTCCACGTCCTGTGCGTGTAATCGCAGACTGCGAGCATGCTGCACGACTCAAACTTGCCACTGAATTTATCCTGAGCTTTGCTGCCCGTATCCCTGTGAAAAGCGCCGGGGAGGTGGTTGCATGAAATCCATGAATTTTAAGCAAGGC
>NZ_SZWM01000437.1:0-201 GCF_005280805.1 Citrobacter sp. TBCS-14 | reverse complement strand
TGTAGATCTCCATATTGCGCTGATAAATCTGGCGCATGCGTCGGATATGACGATGGTAATGCCCCTCGCGCACGAAGGTGGCGGCCGCCAGTTGCGTGGCAGGAACGTTGGTGCCAATGACGGCGTACTTCATGTGCAGCAGTTTGTTGTAATAGCGACCGGGAACCACCCAACCGACGCGCAGACCGGGGGCGACGGATT
>NZ_SZWM01000436.1:0-201 GCF_005280805.1 Citrobacter sp. TBCS-14 | reverse complement strand
ATAACCGGCTCCGTTTTGCGCAGTGCGATCAGCCTCTGATAGGCATAGAACACTGAGTCGGCATCGCTCAGCGCAGCCGCCACGTTGATCTCCGCCGCGTTGTCACACAGATTGATCCATGGCTCGCCCTCGGTAAAGCCCGCGTGTTGGCTGGCATCCCACTGCATCGGCGTGCGGCTGTTATCGCGGGATTTACTGGCG
>NZ_SZWM01000439.1:0-201 GCF_005280805.1 Citrobacter sp. TBCS-14 | reverse complement strand
GAGGCAAATCTAAGTAGAACAAGTATAGCAACTGAACAACTACTTGATACTAGTTTAATACGTGACAATTTTAGCGAAGATAGTCAGCCTGAAGCAGCAGCAAGGTTGAATGAGATAATGTTGTTGGGAAAAAATATCTTCAGTAAAAATAATAAATTATTCGAATCCATTAAGAATATGGCTAAACCAGAGTGTCAACAA
>NZ_SZWM01000438.1:0-201 GCF_005280805.1 Citrobacter sp. TBCS-14 | reverse complement strand
GTTCAGGAGTCGCTTACGCAGCTCAATAAGATGCGTGATGAGCGGTTGAGTATCTTCTACAGACATGTTTACGGTTTATCACTCGACGAGGGTGAGGATTCGACAGCAGGTGCGGCAGGTTTCTTTTCCGCGTCCATCGACGTAACGGAAGCAGTGTCTTTCAACTCCGGCGTGTCAGCACCCGTGGATTCCGGTTTTTGC
>NZ_SZWM01001130.1:0-201 GCF_005280805.1 Citrobacter sp. TBCS-14 | reverse complement strand
AACATTCAAAACTCCGGTTGTTGTTTCTCTCAGAAAAGTTATTAAATGACGTCGAAAATACGCACGTCAGGCGCACTGTTTAAATACGGTTTTAATCCGGCAACGACATCCTGCGTAAACAGCGGGCTGTTAAGGTATGCCTGCGCCTGCGCAACGGTCGTAAAACCGTGCAGCACCTGGACGTCCTCGTCGCGGACAAGC
>NZ_SZWM01001129.1:0-201 GCF_005280805.1 Citrobacter sp. TBCS-14 | reverse complement strand
AGCTGGATGGCGCAAGGTTTTCCGACCGAAGCCATCCACCACGCGCTGGCGGCAGGCGACGCCCATATGCTGCGCGACATTCTGCTCAATCATGCGTGGGGGCTGTTTAACCACAGCGAACTGGCATTACTTGAAGAGTCATTGAAAGCTCTGCCGTGGGAAAGCCTGCTGGAAAATCCGCGTCTGGTTCTGCTGCAAGCC
>NZ_SZWM01000435.1:0-201 GCF_005280805.1 Citrobacter sp. TBCS-14 | reverse complement strand
GTCTTACGGCTCTGGTTTTTCCACCATGCGCGTAATCCCTCGCTGCCCTGATCGGCGCGAACCTGATCCATCAGACCCACCCATGCCTGCTGTTCCAGCATCGCACGGTGTTCTTCATCACCCACATGCGCTTTCGCCATTGATGGAATGATATCCAGCAAAGAACTCCATGCGCCGGTGCGAATATAAGCCTGTTCAGCC
>NZ_SZWM01000434.1:309-580 GCF_005280805.1 Citrobacter sp. TBCS-14 | reverse complement strand
GTAATCCGCGCATTACTGATGATGAATACTACGAATTTGTTGATGAATTCATCCAGGCCGTGAAGCATCGCTGGCCTGATGTGCTGTTGCAGTTTGAAGATTTCGCGCAGAAAAACGCCATGCCGCTCCTGACCCGTTATCGCGATGAAATTTGCTCATTCAACGACGATATTCAGGGCACCGCAGCGGTTACCGTCGGTACGCTGATTGCGGCCAGCCGTGCAGCCGGCAGCCAGTTGAGCGAGCAGAACATTGTTTTCCTTGGGGCGGG
>NZ_SZWM01000434.1:0-228 GCF_005280805.1 Citrobacter sp. TBCS-14 | reverse complement strand
TTCCAGACCAAACTGGTGCAAAAACGCGAAAATCTTCAGCACTGGGATACACAAGAAGATGTGCTGTCGTTGCTTGACGTGGTCCGCAACGTTAAACCTGACATCCTGATCGGGGTTTCCGGACAGGTTGGCCTGTTTACTGAAGAGATCATTCGCGAAATGCACAAGCATTGTCCGCGTCCGATCGTTATGCCGCTGTCTAACCCGACCTCGCGCGTTGAAGCCACG
>NZ_SZWM01000330.1:0-201 GCF_005280805.1 Citrobacter sp. TBCS-14 | reverse complement strand
CGATATCGCGGGTTTTTATAACGAGATCCTCACCGGTGTCTCTTATGAGAACTACGATCTGCTACGCACCGACATGATCCGCTGCAAGAACGTAAAAGGGTTCAATATTTATAATCCTGTCTACGGTACGTTGGATAAATGTACTAACGTTTCTGCCGCTGATAGCGATCAGACTATTCAACAAGAGAGCTATTCTGCGTA
>NZ_SZWM01000331.1:0-201 GCF_005280805.1 Citrobacter sp. TBCS-14 | reverse complement strand
ATGCGCTACTGACGCGCGGATTTGATGATGCGTTCCTGGCTCCGCATTCGCGCTATGCCGATTTTCCTGCTGCGCTTATCCGGGACTACACCGATCTCGAGATTTTTGCCGAGACAGAAGAGGGAGATGCCTACCTGTTTGCCAGCAAAGATAAACGTATTGCCTTTGTGACGGGTCATCCGGAGTATGACGCCCATACGC
>NZ_SZWM01000334.1:0-201 GCF_005280805.1 Citrobacter sp. TBCS-14 | reverse complement strand
CGGAATAATATTTGACCAAATGTTCGGCCAGCCAAACTAACATGTCCCATTCTCCTGTAATGCGCGTACTACCTCTTCCATGGCGGCACTACGTGAACCCTTCACTAAAATCGTCATGATCTGATGTTCTGCAATCAGCGCTTTAAGATGCGCGGTCAGCGCGGTTTTATCCGCAAAATGCTCACCAACGCCGCTGGCATG
>NZ_SZWM01000335.1:0-201 GCF_005280805.1 Citrobacter sp. TBCS-14 | reverse complement strand
GTGCAGATGCATCAGCACGGACGTTGAAGCCAACCAGAATCGCGTTGGATGCCGCTGCCAGAGTCGCGTCGGTTTCGGTGATACCACCTACGCCAGAACCAATGATCTTCACTTTTACTTCGTCGGTAGACAGTTTCAGTAAAGAGTCAGAAATCGCTTCAACAGAACCCTGCACGTCGGCTTTCAGGACGATGTTCACTT
>NZ_SZWM01000332.1:0-200 GCF_005280805.1 Citrobacter sp. TBCS-14 | reverse complement strand
AAAGCGCTGAACGCGCCGGTGCCGGTTTACGCGCATGTGTCGATGATCAACGGCGACGACGGCAAAAAACTCTCTAAACGTCACGGTGCGGTCAGCGTGATGCAGTATCGCGACGACGGCTACCTGCCGGAAGCGTTGCTGAACTATCTGGTACGTCTGGGCTGGTCCAGCGGCGATCAGGAGATCTTCACCCGTGAAGA
>NZ_SZWM01000333.1:0-200 GCF_005280805.1 Citrobacter sp. TBCS-14 | reverse complement strand
ACAGTCCCGTGTCACTGTCGTCGATGTTAGCGACCCGGAGGTACTGGCGATGCTGGATGAGCTGGAGAAGACTCAGAAAGGTGAAAAGCAGTGGCGCGAAGTCGTCGATGCCTTCTATGTTGACGATGCAGATTGGCACAAGCTAACAACATCCAACAACGAGCTTATCTCTTTTCTGTCACAGGCCTTATGCAAGCAAG
>NZ_SZWM01000338.1:0-200 GCF_005280805.1 Citrobacter sp. TBCS-14 | reverse complement strand
TACGCCACGCTTGCCGAAGACAAAGAGCATGCTTTAAGCGCACCGGTATACCCGGATTTGTTCATGTTTGGCGCGCTGGGGTCACGTGGGTTATGTTCTGCCCCGCTATGTGCAGAAATTCTGGCCGCGCAAATGAGTGATGAACCGATCCCAATGGATGCCAGCACGCTGGCGGCGCTGAATCCGAATCGTCTGTGGGT
>NZ_SZWM01000339.1:0-200 GCF_005280805.1 Citrobacter sp. TBCS-14 | reverse complement strand
GTAAAGCGGATTTCCGCAACGTGGTGCTGGTGATGACGACCAACGCCGGGGTACGTGAAACTGAGCGTAAATCGATTGGGCTTATTCATCAGGACAACAGTACTGATGCGATGGGCGAAATCAAAAAAGTGTTTACGCCGGAATTCCGTAACCGCCTCGACAACATTATCTGGTTCGATCATCTCTCTACTGAGGTGATT
>NZ_SZWM01000336.1:0-200 GCF_005280805.1 Citrobacter sp. TBCS-14 | reverse complement strand
GGCCGATGGCAAGTCTGGAATCACCAGCCTTAACGCTGCCAACGGCGCTTAGCCCAGGACTCGATTTTTCTCGTGAGGATAAGCGATGAAAGCCCGTGAGATTAATTTTGATGGTCTGGTGGGACTGACCCACCACTATGCTGGATTGTCATTTGGTAATGAGGCCTCAACCAAACACCGTTTTCAGGTGTCGAACCCTC
>NZ_SZWM01000337.1:0-200 GCF_005280805.1 Citrobacter sp. TBCS-14 | reverse complement strand
GGCAGTCTGTCGGTACGCGCGCGCAGCCGAGCTTAGAAGCCATCAGCGCGCTGAAACCGGATCTGATCATAGCCGACAGCAGCCGTCATGCGGGTATCTACAGCGCCTTGCAGCAAATCGCACCGGTGCTGCTGCTTAAGTCCCGCAATGAAACCTACACTGAAAATCTGCAATCTGCGGCCATCATCGGCGAAGTAGTG
>NZ_SZWM01000853.1:260-506 GCF_005280805.1 Citrobacter sp. TBCS-14 | reverse complement strand
CGGCACCACCACCAGAATATTACGACTGGCGGCCAGCGCAGTGGCTAAATCACTTTCCAGGCGCAGCGTTTCGGGAAAAGGCACATCAGGGAGGAACGCGACGTTGCAGCGATCGTGCTCAAGGGTCGCGATATGTTTCGGATCATGGCCCCACAGGACAACCTGGTGGCCATTTCTTGCCAGGGTGATAGCAAGAGCGGTGCCGTACGAGCCGGCACCAATCACAGTCATTGAAGCATTACTTTG
>NZ_SZWM01000853.1:0-179 GCF_005280805.1 Citrobacter sp. TBCS-14 | reverse complement strand
CTGCTGCTGTAAATAGTTCATGAACAGCGCATCAAAGTTGACCGGCGCAAGGTTCAGTTGCGGGAATGTACCGCGTGAAACCAGGCTGGTGATGCATTCGCGGGCATACGGGAACAGAATGTTCGGGCAGTATGCGCCAAGGCAATGCGCCATCTGAGTCCCTTCAATACCACTGATGG
>NZ_SZWM01000078.1:0-509 GCF_005280805.1 Citrobacter sp. TBCS-14 | reverse complement strand
TTGTTTTATTCAAAAAAAAGCCGACTCTTAAAGTCGGCTTCTTTTCACTTATTCGTTTACTTGGTACCAAAAATCTTATCGCCGGCATCGCCGAGCCCCGGAATAATGTATCCGTGCTCGTTCAGCCCCTGGTCGATAGATGCGGTATACAGCTCAACATCCGGGTGCGCTTTTTCCAGCGCAGCGATACCTTCTGGCGCAGCAACCAGCACCAGCACTTTAATGCTGCTGCAGCCCGCGTTTTTCAGCAGGTCGATGGTAGCAATAACGGAACCACCGGTGGCCAGCATCGGGTCAACGATCAGCGCCATGCGCTCGTCAATGTTAGACACCAGTTTCTGGAAGTACGGTACCGGCTCCAGCGTCTCTTCNACGGAACCGGCTCCAGCGTCTCTTCATTACGGTACATACCGACCACGCTGATACGTGCGCTCGGAACGTTTTCCAGAACACCTTCCATCATGCCCAGGCCCGCACGCAGGATTGGCACAACGGTGATTTTTTTACCT
>NZ_SZWM01000930.1:0-200 GCF_005280805.1 Citrobacter sp. TBCS-14 | reverse complement strand
CCTAACTTGATTGGTTTAGGAAAACGTCCCAGAGAAATCAGTTTATAAATCCATTTATCAGTAAAAAGACAATCAGATGTAATGAATTTCATATCAATGAGCGAGTCAGCAGAAGGACGATTATCAGTAAACCCCATAATGAGTTCCTCTCTATGTATCAATCTATATCAACGAAGAGGATTAAAACATCGTTCAAAAAT
>NZ_SZWM01000931.1:0-200 GCF_005280805.1 Citrobacter sp. TBCS-14 | reverse complement strand
GGGATTAATACCGGCATCATCTCAAATGAAGTTGCCCCGTTTGGAGGGATCAAAGCCTCCGGTCTTGGCCGTGAAGGATCAAAATACGGCATCGAAGACTACTTAGAAATCAAATATATGTGTATCGGCCTTTAATAAAATAAATACTGGAGAACACCTGATGAGCACCAACAAAGAACTCATGCAACGTCGCAGCAACG
>NZ_SZWM01000932.1:0-200 GCF_005280805.1 Citrobacter sp. TBCS-14 | reverse complement strand
CGTTAGTGGCGCTGCAATACACCACCAGACGGCCCTGCGCCTGGGCTGCATTGCTGAAGGCCGCCAGCGTCAGCGCGGAAGCAATCAGGGTAGAGGTAAGCGTCAGTTTCATTGTTTTATCCTTTGACTGAGAGAAGGGGTAATGCCCGCAATGAGCAGCGGCATCAGCAATAAACCCATAAAGACAGCGGCAACCGAGA
>NZ_SZWM01000933.1:0-200 GCF_005280805.1 Citrobacter sp. TBCS-14 | reverse complement strand
GCCTGGAAACCTGCCAGAATATCGGTGCGCAGGTTGTCGCCAACGATAACCGTCTCTTCCGAGTGCGCCTGCATTTTGTTGAGCGCTGCACGAATAATCCACGGGCTGGGTTTGCCGACATAAAACGGTTTACGGCCGGAGATCTTCTCAATACCGGCGCACAGCGCACCACAGGCCGGGTAAAATCCGCGACCATGGGT
>NZ_SZWM01000934.1:0-200 GCF_005280805.1 Citrobacter sp. TBCS-14 | reverse complement strand
GAATCGCATCGGTAATGCGGTTGTAATACACGCTGGCTTCGAATCCCCAGTTTTGGGTGAACGAACCGTTCCACGTGAGATCGACGCTACGGGCGCGTTCCGGTTTTAGCTGCGGGTTGACCAGCGCTATCTGGTTATAAGCCGGTTTTGACGTGGTGTAGCGCTCTTTCAGTGTGGGGAAGCGCGTTCTGTCAGAGTAG
>NZ_SZWM01000935.1:0-200 GCF_005280805.1 Citrobacter sp. TBCS-14 | reverse complement strand
GTCGCCCTGAGTGATTTTACGGCGTTTCGCTTCGAGTTTTTTCTCAAACTCGTGCTTCAGTTCGTCGTACTGTTCAGCCAGTTGTTCCAGCTGATTTTGTTTCTCTTCGTCGGTCAGGCCGAGTTCTAACCAGCGGTCGCGCGGCAGTTTGTCGAGCTTCTCAGCTTCAACACCACCGGAAACCAGCACAGCGTAGATAC
>NZ_SZWM01000302.1:0-587 GCF_005280805.1 Citrobacter sp. TBCS-14 | reverse complement strand
GCTAACGCGCAGCGTAAAGTGGAAAGCCGCAACTTCGATATTCGTAAACAGCTGTTGGAATACGATGACGTTGCCAACGATCAGCGTCGTGCCATCTACAGCCAGCGTAATGAACTGCTGGATGTGTCCGACGTTAGCGAAACCATCAACAGCATTCGCGAAGATGTCTTCAAAGCAACGATTGATGCCTATATTCCGCCGCAGTCTCTGGAAGAAATGTGGGATATCCCGGGTCTGCAGGAACGTCTGAAAAATGATTTCGACCTCGAGATGCCGATTTCAGAGTGGCTGGATAAAGAACCTGAGCTGCATGAAGAGACGCTGCGTGAACGTATTCTGGCTAACGCCATTGAAGTGTATCAGCGTAAAGAAGANCACTTCGAAAAAGGCGTGATGCTGCAAACTCTCGACTCCTTGTGGAAAGAGCACCTTGCGGCGATGGACTATCTGCGTCAGGGTATCCACCTGCGTGGTTATGCGCAAAAAGATCCGAAGCAGGAATATAAACGCGAATCCTTCTCTATGTTTGCATCAATGCTGGAATCACTGAAGTACGAAGTGATCAGCACCCTGAGCAAAGTTCAGGT
>NZ_SZWM01000309.1:653-837 GCF_005280805.1 Citrobacter sp. TBCS-14 | reverse complement strand
TTACAAGTTGGCCGCTATGCAGGAAAACAGATCCCATCCCGACACGACGTTTGCGTTGAAGAATGTCTCCTTCCGTGTGCCTGGCCGCACGCTTTTGCATCCTCTCTCGTTAACCTTTCCCGTGGGTAAAGTGACCGGTCTTATCGGCCACAACGGCTCCGGTAAATCCACCTTATTGAAAATG
>NZ_SZWM01000309.1:0-543 GCF_005280805.1 Citrobacter sp. TBCS-14 | reverse complement strand
GCAGCAGTTACCGCTGGCCGAAGGGATGACGGTACGTGAGCTGGTGGCGATTGGTCGTTATCCGTGGCATGGGGCGCTGGGACGTTTTGGCGTGGCTGACAGAGAGAAAGTGGAAGAGGCAATTACGCTTGTTGGGCTCAAACCGCTGGCGCATCGCCTGGTAGATAGCTTGTCTGGCGGCGAGCGTCAACGTGCGTGGATCGCCATGCTGGTGGCGCAGGACAGCCGCTGCCTGCTGCTTGACGAACCGACTTCGGCGCTGGATATCGCGCATCAGGTTGATGTACTGGCGCTGGTGCACCGCTTAAGCCAGCAGCGCGGACTGACGGTGATCGCCGTNTGATGTGCTGGCGTTGGTGCATCGCTTGAGCCAACAGCGTGGGTTGACTGTGGTTGCCGTACTGCATGATATCAACATGGCGGCCCGCTACTGTGATTACCTGGTCGCGCTGCGCGGCGGTGAAATGATTGCCCAGGGAACGCCCGCGGAACTGATGCGTAGTGAAACCCTGGAACTGATTTACGGTATCCCGATGGGCATTT
>NZ_SZWM01000159.1:340-548 GCF_005280805.1 Citrobacter sp. TBCS-14 | reverse complement strand
GTGCGATACATGTCGCGCAGACGATGGTAAATACCGGCCAGAATTTCGCCGTCATTACGCGCTTCACCTGGTGCATCCTGACCTTTCCAGTGCCACTGCAGCCAACGGCCAGAGTTAGCAATCGAGCCGTCTTCTTCTGCAAAGCAGGTGGATGGCAGACGGAAAACTTCAGTCTGAATCGACGCCGGATCGACATCGTTGGATTCGC
>NZ_SZWM01000159.1:0-196 GCF_005280805.1 Citrobacter sp. TBCS-14 | reverse complement strand
CTGACAGATGTAGCCGGTAACTTTCCCGCTATCCATCATGTTGAAATATTTGATGACGTCGTAGGACTGATCCCACTTCGGCAGCCATTCAAAGCCCCAGTCGTTTTCTTTCTGTGCCGCATCGCCGTAGAAAGATTTCATCAAACTGACGAAGAACTTCGGATAGTTGCCCCAGTAGTTCACCTGGGAGGCCAGC
>NZ_SZWM01000160.1:0-516 GCF_005280805.1 Citrobacter sp. TBCS-14 | reverse complement strand
GGGTTTTTGCGTCGCCAGTGCGTTGATTGGCTGCATCATCGGTGGTGCGCTGGGCGGGTATTGTAGTAACCGCTTTGGTCGCCGGGATTCGCTGAAAATCGCTGCGCTGTTATTTTTTATTTCCGGCATCGGATCCGCATGGCCAGAATTAGGTTTTACCACCATTAACCCCGATAATGCTGTGCCTGTTTATTTAGCAGGATACGTCCCCGAATTCGTTATTTATCGCATCATCTTCAAACAATACTTCACAAGAAACAGACCCATCTTCCAGGTATTTCATCGCCTTTNTAGGTTTAGCCTCAATGCTCTCACCTATGTATATTGCTGAGCTGGCTCCGGCACATATTCGTGGGAAACTGGTTTCCTTTAACCAATTCGCGATTATTTTTGGCCAGTTACTGGTGTATTGCGTTAACTATTTTATTGCCCGTTCAGGAGACGCCAACTGGCTGAATACCGATGGCTGGCGATATATGTTTGCCTCCGAAAGTATCCCCGCCCTGCTGTTTTTAC
>NZ_SZWM01000162.1:0-654 GCF_005280805.1 Citrobacter sp. TBCS-14 | reverse complement strand
TTGCTTAAACATCTCGCTGACGATGCCGTCGAGCGCGTTAAGCTGTGGATCGGCGCACATCATGCGCGTCATTGCCATGTCTTTCACTTTTAATTCACCGTCGGACAGCTTGCCCTGACCGTGGAACTGATTACACATTTTTCCCGACACCGTCATATTTTCACCGAAACTTAATTCAGGTGGGTTATTGGCGACGGTTACCGGCTTGCNAGAACGAAACGGTGGTGCTGTAACTGTTCGCGATTAACGGAAACTTTTCCATTGCTCACACAGCCAGCCATAAGCATGCTGAGCGCAATCAACGTGACAATTTTCTTCATTGAATTTCTCTACGTTAGTGACGGGAATACAATCAATATAATAATGATACTGTCGGATTTATCATCAGAGGTTATCTGAAAATGCTCCCCCGAATGCAGGGGAGCGGCATTTTCAGAAGAGGGCGTTCGGGCAGGTTTCGCCTTTGGCGATTTGAGCCAGATTCTGCAAGGTTGTTTCAGAAATGCTGGTCAACGCTTCGGCAGTCAGGAATGCCTGATGCCCGGTGAACAGGACGTTATGACAGGCTGACAAACGACGGAACACATCATCCTGAATCACATCATTGGACTTATCTTCAAAGAACAGGTCGCGTTCATTTTCGTACACGTCCAT
>NZ_SZWM01000165.1:201-548 GCF_005280805.1 Citrobacter sp. TBCS-14 | reverse complement strand
AATATGGGGATGGGGAGAACGTTTTACGAGGAGGATTCCAAAAATTGCTCCGTTGCACAAATAAGATCTGCCGGATGGGGATGTCAGGGCATCTTCTCCGGCCTACAAGAGATATCCTCCGGTAGGCCGGGGGAGCGATTACTGCACGCGCGCCAGCGCCACCGCCTGACCCAATTGCCACACGGCCATCGCGTAGTGGGTACTGTGGTTGTAGCGGGTGATGGTGTAGAAGTTCGGCAACCCATACCAGTACTGGTAGCCGGTACCGATATCCAGGCGCAGCAGGCTGGCCTGCTGATGATTCCCCAACGACTGCTGCGGCGTCAGGCCCGCGGCGGCAAGCTGAG
>NZ_SZWM01000165.1:0-184 GCF_005280805.1 Citrobacter sp. TBCS-14 | reverse complement strand
ACCGTATCGCCTTTCACCCAGCCGTGACCTTTGAAATAGTTCGCCACGCTACCGATGGCATCAACCGGATCCCACAGGTTAATGTGCCCATCGCCATTGAAATCAACGGCATATTGTTTATAGGAAGACGGCATAAATTGGCCGTAGCCCATTGCCCCCGCGAAAGAACCTTTCAAATCGAGCG
>NZ_SZWM01000167.1:348-507 GCF_005280805.1 Citrobacter sp. TBCS-14 | reverse complement strand
GGTGAAAGCATAAACGTCACGGCATCCTGCGCATGGATCGCCGCGGTATCGAAGACCGGCAACGGGCTCATTTCAGTGGGAACCAGCAGGCCAATTTCGGTGCAGCCAAAGATCACCCCTTGTGCCCCCTGACGAGCCAGTCGCTCAATCACGCTCAGG
>NZ_SZWM01000167.1:0-211 GCF_005280805.1 Citrobacter sp. TBCS-14 | reverse complement strand
ATGGTGTAACGCGTGCCCAACAGCGCGACGTTACTCATCTTCTGTTGTTGTATGGCCCGACCTGTTGCATCGGCAATATGCAAAAACGGGACATCGCAGGCCGTTTCAATGGCCTCGGCCACTTTATGCATAGTGTTGGTACACAGCACAATTCCCTCAGCTCCCGCTTGCTGTAACCCCACCGCTGCCTGCGCCAGGATCTCCCCTGCCC
>NZ_SZWM01000170.1:0-522 GCF_005280805.1 Citrobacter sp. TBCS-14 | reverse complement strand
GAACAAGGAAGGCGAACCGATGGGCGTTATCATTCAGAAGAAAGATGGCGGCTATCTCTACACCACGACCGATATCGCCTGTGCGAAGTATCGTTACGAAACGCTGCACGCCGACCGCGTCCTCTATTACATCGACTCCCGTCNGCCAGCATCAGCATTTAATGCAGGCATGGACCATCGTGCGTAAAGCCGGTTATGTGCCGGACTCCGTACCGCTGGAACACCATATGTTCGGCATGATGCTGGGTAAAGATGGTAAACCGTTCAAAACACGTGCGGGCGGCACGGTAAAACTGGCCGATCTGCTGGATGAAGCGCTGGAGCGCGCACGTCGTCTGGTGGCCGAGAAGAACCCGGACATGCCTGCTGATGAGCTGGAAAAACTGGCGAATGCCGTTGGTATCGGCGCGGTGAAGTATGCGGATCTGTCGAAAAACCGTACCACCGACTATATCTTCGACTGGGACAACATGCTGGCGTTCGAAGGCAATACCGCGCCGTACATGCAGTATGCTTACACCC
>NZ_SZWM01000343.1:218-530 GCF_005280805.1 Citrobacter sp. TBCS-14 | reverse complement strand
CACCAAAAAAGTCTCGAATACTAAAGCCTGGACCGGCTCCCTGCATGGTGATGCCACCCTCCAGGAAGATCGGGACTCCGGAGACCTTTACCAGACAAATGCATACGCGTCCGGACCACTGATCGACGGGCTACTCGGCGCAAAAGTGACCGGGCTGTTCTCCCATCGCGGAGAAGATAAGATAGTCAATGGTTACAATGAACAACGCCTGCGCAACGGCGGACTCACCCTCAACTTCACCCCGGATGATAAAAATGACATCGACTTCGATGTCGCGCATGAACTACAGGATCGCAACAGCACACCGGGCGA
>NZ_SZWM01000343.1:0-209 GCF_005280805.1 Citrobacter sp. TBCS-14 | reverse complement strand
GATGGCGGCAGAAAACTGCCGTAACGGTGTTTGTAAGCCAAACAGCAAAAGCTACAACCGTTATGAACACACAACGTATTCATTAACCCACAGCGGTTATTACGACGATTTCAACAGCACCAGCTATGTTCAGCAGGAAGAGACCAAAAACCCTGGTCGTCAGATGAAATCCTACAACACGATCTTCAATAACCAGAACCAGGTCTTCC
>NZ_SZWM01000172.1:356-566 GCF_005280805.1 Citrobacter sp. TBCS-14 | reverse complement strand
GGTTTTTCAGGCTTTACCCAGCCTATTGGTTTTCAATCATTATAGCTGTAATTACGTCTGTGGTTTTCTTTCATGTGCAACCAGAGGCGAAAGTCGTACTTTTTAATATGACAATGATTCAATCAGTATTTGGCGTTCCTGATTTGTTTGGGGTTTATTGGACGCTTATTATTGAATTGTTTTTTTATGTATTGTGTGTTTTACTTTTTA
>NZ_SZWM01000172.1:0-184 GCF_005280805.1 Citrobacter sp. TBCS-14 | reverse complement strand
GGGATGCTACTGTTAAACATGATATACATGCACGAAGTCTTTGTGTCTGGTGGGGGGTAAGTTTCGCATTATCGTTACCAGCTATTTGCTTTTTAGCATACTCAAAGAGTTATGGATTTGGTGAAAACCCAATCGCCTATCTTTTAACATACTCCAGCTCTGTTATTTTCTTTATTTTCATGAC
>NZ_SZWM01000077.1:0-470 GCF_005280805.1 Citrobacter sp. TBCS-14 | reverse complement strand
ATTCGATCCGAAGGACAACCTGTTCGTACGTATTGACCGTCGCCGTAAACTGCCTGCGACCATTATTCTGCGTGCGCTGAACTACACCACTGAGCAGATCCTTGACCTGTTCTTTGAGAAAGTTGTCTTCGAAATTCGTGACAACAAGCTGCAGATGGAACTGGTGCCGGAACGCCTGCGTGGTGAAACCGCCTCCTTTGATATTGAAGCTAACGGCAAAATCTACGTCGAAAAAGGTCGTCGCATCACTGCGCGCCATATTCGTCAGCTGGAAAAAGACGATATCAAGCTTATCGAAGTTCCAGTTGAGTACATCGCGGGCAAAGTTGCGGNGCTGGTAAAGTTGCGGCTAAAGACTACGTTGACGAATCTACTGGCGAGCTGATCTGCGCAGCTAACATGGAGCTGAGCCTGGATCTGCTGGCTAAGCTGAGCCAGTCTGGCCACAAACGTATCGAAACGCTGTTCAC
>NZ_SZWM01000139.1:0-44930 GCF_005280805.1 Citrobacter sp. TBCS-14 | reverse complement strand
GAACACCACGGTAACGCTGGATACCCAGGCGGCAAACGCCATCAGTATTGATACCGTGGCGGATGACAATATCGTCAACCGCAGTGAGTCCCGGATGCCGACGCTGATTTCTGGCGCGGTAACCGGGGACGCGCAGCCGGGTGACCCGGTGGCGGTGCAGGTGAACGGCCAGACCTTCAATGGCGTGGTGATCACCGACGAACACGGGGCGCTGCGCTATAACGTGGCGGTGCCGACCTCCGCTCTCCACGAAGGCCGCAACGACGTGCAGGTCACCGTCACCGGCGTGGATACGGCAGGCAACACCGCGGTGGCGGTGCAGAACACCACGGTGACGCTGGATACCCTGGCGGCGGATGCCATCAGCATCGACACCGTGGCGGATGACAACACCGTCAACCGCAGTGAGTCCCGTATGCCGACGCTGATTTCTGGCGCGGTAACCGGGGACGCGCAGCCGGGTGACCCGGTGGCGGTGCAGGTGAACGGCCAGACCTTCAATGGCGTGGTGGTCACCGACGAACACGGGGCGCTGCGCTATAACGTGGCGGTGCCGACCTCCGCCCTCCACGAAGGCCGCAACGACGTGCAGGTCACCGTCACCGGCGTGGATACGGCAGGCAACACCGCGGTGGCGGTGCAGAACACCACGGTAACGCTGGATACCCAGGCGGCAAACGCCATCAGCATCGACACCGTGGCGGATGACAATATCGTCAACCGCAGTGAGTCCCGTATGCCGACGCTGATTGCTGGTGCGGTAACCGGGGATGCGCAGCCGGGTGACCCGGTGGCGGTGCAGGTGAACGGCCAGACCTTCAACGGCGTGGTGGTGACTGATGAACACGGGGCGCTGCGCTATAACGTGGCGGTGCCGACCTCCGCCCTCCACGAAGGCCGCAACGACGTGCAGGTCACCGTCACCGGCGTGGATACGGCAGGCAACACCGCGGTGGCGGTGCAGAACACCACGGTAACGCTGGATACCCAGGCGGCAAACGCCATCAGCATCGACACCGTGGCGGATGACAATATCGTCAACCGCAGTGAGTCCCGTATGCCGACGCTGATTGCTGGTGCGGTAACCGGGGATGCGCAGCCGGGTGACCCGGTGGCGGTGCAGGTGAACGGCCAGACCTTCAACGGCGTGGTGGTGACTGATGAACACGGGGCGCTGCGCTATAACGTGGCGGTGCCGACCTCCGCCCTCCACGAAGGCCGCAACGACGTGCAGGTCACCGTCACCGGCGTGGATACGGCTGGCAACACCGCGGTGGCGGTGCAGAACACCACGGTGACGCTGGACACCGAGGCACACAACGCCATCAGCATTGATGATGTGACGGTCGATAATACGCTGAATTTTGATGAGCTATCGGCGAAAACGCGGACCATTACCGGTACCGTCAGCGGGGAAGATGCCCGGGCGGGTGACCGGGTAGATCTGGTCATCAACGGTCACGATTATCACGGGTGGGTGATCGACCTGGGCAACGGCAGCCTGGGCTACAGCATTGCGGTGGACTCCGCCGCCTTTGCGGACAACAGCGGCAAGGTGCTGAAAGATGTTGATGTGCACGCCAGCGTAGTCTCACAGGATGCGGCAGGTAACGAGGCGGTGGCGGTCAGCACCCACACCGTACATCTCGACAACTACGCCGAAAACCAGGTGCATATTGATCAAGTAGCCGTCGATGACATTATCAATATTAAAGAGTTTTCAGAAAACGGCGGCGTTACGCATATCACCGGAACAGTGACCGGTATTGACGCGAAAGCAGGCGATGTGGTGACGCTGGAGCTGAAAGGCGGATATACCCTTACAACGACGGTGATTGCGCTGGCGGGTGGTGGGTTAGGTTATAGCTTCCCGGTAAACACCCATATGCTGATAACGCATCCGGAGATTTACGTTACCGTGACCTCAACCGATGCGGCAGGTAACAGCGTCACCCATAGCGAGTCAAAAGCTATCGACTCGGATATGTACACACAGTCGCATATCACCATTGATGGCGTGACCGCTGATAACTTCATCAACATCAAGGAGTCGACGGACAATAACGGTCAGACGAAGATCAGCGGCACGGTGAGCGGAGATGCAAAACTGCATGACACCGTTGAATTGATGATTGATGGTCATCGGTACTCTGGTTTTGTCGAAGCATTGCCTGGCGGGAATCTGGGGTATCACATCCTGGTGGATACCCAGTCGCTGGTTAACGATCCGGTGATTCATGCCCGTATCAACACCACCGATAATCACGGTAACGAAAGCACCGCCACGACAGAACGTACCGTTGGGCTCGATCTCAATGCCAGCGCCAGTATCGGTATTGATACCGTGGCAGGTGATGACATTATCAGTCATGCCGAATCTCTGCTGAACACGACGACGATAACAGGACCGGTCGGTGGCGATGCGAAACCTGGCGATGTTGTGACCTTAACGTTCAACAACCAGACCTGGCACGGTAGCGTGGTGGTGCTGGCGGACGGCTCGTTAGGCTACAGCATTCCGGTGAGCACCAAAAACCTGCCTGATGGTGTCGATCAGAACGTGCATGTTTCAATCTCCACCGTCGATGAACACGGTAATCAGTTAACCGTGTCCCACGATCATACGGTGCATATCGACCTGCATGCGGATGCGAAAATCACCATCGATAAGGTGACCGACGATAATGTGCTGAACCACTTTGAACTGGATAAGCCTAAACAGTTGGTGAGCGGTACGGTGGGCGGCGATGCACAGGTCGGTGATGCGGTGAACATTGAGATTAATGGTTACACGTTTACCGGCAAGGTTATCGACCTGGGTGGGGGTAAGCTGGGCTATCAAATTCCAGTTGATTCGGCTGCATTCAGCAATAACCAGGGTAATCAGGATAAAAATCTCACCTTTACGGCAACGGTGACTTCCCACGATGCGGTGGGTAATGAAGTCACCATCGGCACTTCCCACACTGTTCATATCGACAACCATGCAAGGGCAGGGATCACTGTTGATACTGTAGCGGGTGACGATGTGCTCAATGGTGCAGAGGCTGCTCGACATACCACCGAGGTGATGGGTACCGTTTCTGGCGATGTGAAATTCGGCGATAAGGTGCAGATCATCGTCAACGGGCATACCTACAATACAACCGTACAGCACTTACCTGAACATAATGGCGCACTGGGTTATAAACTGGATGTTCTGACCCGCGATCTGCTTAAAGACCCTCATATTATTGCCCAGGTCAATGGCGTGGATGCTCCACACAATATTCAGCATATGCAGACGCCTCACGATCTGACGGTGGATCTGCACGCGAAAGCAATGCTGAGCATCGATCCCGTTACCGGCGATAACCGGGTGAACGGTGATGAATCTCACCAGCCGTTTACCTGGGTAACCGGAAAAGTCGCTGGTGATGTGCACGTCAATGATGTGGTGTATCTGACGGTGAAAGGCCACGTCCTGACAGGGAAAGTTGTCGATCTGGGCGGTGGAGTTCTCGGGTATAGCATCAAGGTCAGCACCGCTGATTTGCTGGCCGACCCGCACTTAACCGCCACCGTCAGCACCACCGATGCGGCGGGCAACGTGGCGAAAGCGGATGCCGAAACGACGGTGATTATTGATACGCGTGTCGACGCAGCAATCAAGATTGATACGGTAACGCCGGATAACACGCTTAACCGCGATGAGCAAATGCAGGGCCATACGCTGGTCAGCGGCACGGTTACCGGCGAAGTGCATCCGGGCGATCCGCTGGTGATGACAATCAACGGGCAGATTTATACCGGGGTGGTGGAAGACCTCGGCGGTAATAAAATGGGCTTCCATATTTCGGTGGCGACGTCCGATATTATCGCCAGCCCACATATTGATGTGTCGATGGATGTCACCGATACGGCGCAAAACCATGCGCATATTACGGCACACCATAACGTGGGGCTGGATGATAAAGCCTACGCCGCAATCACTATCGATCCGGTCACCGGTGATAAGGTTCTGAACGGTGCTGAGTTGCAGAAAACAACCACCGTAGTGAGCGGGACGGTGGGCGGTGACGCGAAGGCGGGCGATATTGTTCATCTCAATATCGGCGGACATCTGGTGGACACTCAAGTGATTCCGCTGCCGAATTTGGGCGGAACATTAGGCTACAGCGTCGATGTGGCCACCCAGTGGTTGCAGCACGATCCGCATATTACCGCCACCATTACCGCCACCGATCCGCATGGCAATAGCGCCACAGCGCAGGCGCAGGATGTCCTGACGATTGACGACCATGCTGTTGCTACGGTGCACATCAACCCGATCGTTACGGCGGATCACGATTCCGTCATCAACTATAACGAGGCGCATAACCCGCTGACAACCGTCACCGGGACGGTGGGCGGTGATGTGCTGGTGGGCGATTGGGTTGAGCTGACCGTCAACAATCAGGTCTATTACGCCCAAGTACAGGACAGTAACGGGCAGCATACCTTTAGCGCGGATGTCTCCACGCTGGACTTGCTGTTGGATCCGCACATCCATGCGGAAGTGTCGGCCACAGACGCGGCAGGTAACGTGGCATATGGGCATGATGACCGTCCGGTAGTGATTGATACCCATGCCGATGCCAGGATTACGATTGATTCAATGACCACCGGTTTATTGCCTAACATGACGACCCCGCAGGATCTTGCTCCGGGCAGAAAACCTGACTATGTGATTGTCACCGGACATGTTGACCCAGATGCTAAGTTGAATGATGAGGTGATTCTTATTGTTGGGAATGGGATCCGATATACAACCCATGTCATTGAATTACCAAATCACATTCTGGGTTTTCAGGCCTCAGTGAGCACGGGCGATCTCGGTGATAACGGTAATATCACCGTGTCGATTACCACGCATGATGATCATGGTAATACCGCGACGGCAACGGACCACAAACTGATTGATCTGCCATGGACTCACAATCAGGCTGTCAGTGGGAATACGCCGTATATCATGCATAACCCGCCAGCGATCACTACGCCACCAACCGGCACTGGAACGTCAGCGCCGCATCAGCCGCATGTTCATCTGACCGTTGATAAGGTGACGGGTGATGATGTGCTGAACCACGATGAAGCACAAAAAACCACCACGCCGGTGCGCGGGCGGGTGACGGGGGATGTGCATGCCAACGACGTTGTCACCGTCACGGTGAACGGCGTGGACTACCACGGCAAGGTATTTGCGATTCCGGGGCTGTCAGGCGAATTTGGCTACCAGGTTGATGTTCCCTCAAATGTGCTTCAGGCACACCCGACGTTTGATGTCTCTGTTACCGTGACCGAGGGCAATCTGACGGGATCGGATACGCAGCATAAGGTTATTAGCATCGACACCGATAACCCTATCACTATCAACATGAACCCTGTGGCCAGCGATGATGTCATCAATGGCAAAGAAGCGCTTACAGGCAAAACGATGATAACGGGTACGGTCAAAGGCGAAGGGTTACACGATGGCAGCGTGGTGTCCTTGCAGGTCAATGGCAATACCTTAACCACCGTGGTGCATGACAATAACGGCACGCTGGAGTGGTCAAAAGAGGTCAGCATTAATGACCTGCGCACCAACCCGACTATTGTTGCGACCGTAACCGGCACCGATGCGGCCGGGAACACGGTCACCGGGTCGACGGACCGACATGTCATCGTCGATCTGAACGCCGTTGCGGGAGTGACGATTGATAACATCACCGCTGATAACGTGCTCAACGCGCAGGAGTCTGATGTCAATGTGCATCCGACGACGACGGTGACGGGCTCCGTGACCGGCGATGTGAAGTCCGGCGATATCGTAACGCTGGAAGTGGACAATCATACCTACACCGCGACGGTTGATAACCAGTTGCATTATTCGGTGGATATCGACACCCAACACCTGAACGCCGACCACTCAATTGTGGCGAAGGTCACTGGTCATGACGTTCACGGTAACGATCAGGACGCCAGCTACACGAAGAACTTTACGCGTGATACCACAGCGGCAGCGACGGTGACCATTAACACCGTCGGCGGTGACGATGTCATTAATGCGGATGAAGTGAAGGCAGGCCAGATTGAAGTCAGCGGCACCGTGGGTGGCGATGTGCATAAAGGCGATAAAGTGCATATCACCGTCAATAACATCACGGTGGATGCCGATGTGGTCGAACTGCCGCATATGAACGGACAACTGGGCTACTCCGCGTTAGTGAGCACCGCTGGTCTGCAAACCGATCCCACTATTTACGTTAGCGTGACGGGTGAAGATGCGGCGAAAAATACCCAGACTGCGAACAGTCAGAAACCGGTGACCATTGACACCAATGTGGTGGCAGAAATTCATCTGGATAAGGTGTCGGATGATGATGTGTTGAATAACGCGCAAACGAAACTTCAGCACACCAAAATCAGCGGCTATGTCACCGGTGATGTTGACGTTGGCGATCTGGTCACCATCAGGGTCGGCGGCAAAGACCTGGTGGCGAAAGTTACCAGCAGCGGCGGTAAAAAAGTGTTTAGCGTCGATGCCAGCACCGTGGATTTGGTCCATGACCAGAATATTACGGCGCACGTTACCGCCCATGACGACGCGGGCAACCGTCAGGAAATCGATACTGCGAAAACCCTCACCATTGATCGGGAGGCGAAGGGGACGGTGGATATCGATAACGTCACTGCTGACAACGTCCTGAACCAGCAGGAGCTGCAGGCGCTGAAAACGACGATTACCGGTACTGTGGGAGGGGATGCGCAAAAAGGCGATCCGGTGGTTTTAACGATTGGTAACCGTACATTTAATGGTTCGGTGGACGTGCTGCCAAGCGGCAAGCTGGGCTATCAGATTGATGTGGATACCGATGTATTAAAAGCCAACACCAGTATTGATGCCAAAGTCACTGGTCATGATGCGCCCGGCAACCCGTACAGCATCCATATATCCCATTCTTACGTGGTGGATGATCATGCCGAAGGTACGATTGTCATCAATAACGGTATTGCAGGGGATAACGCGGTAAACCAAACGGAATCTCAACACGACACGGTTATTTCTGGCGTCGTTACCGGTGATGCGCAAGTGGGGGATAGCGTCACCCTGACGGTGAACAGTTTCTCCACAACGGTGAAGGTGACACAGGATCCGCACAGCAATAAATTGGTTTACGCAGTTGCGGTACCGACCAGCGCGCTGAATGAAGGCGATAACGACGTTCAGGTGAAAACCACGGTTAAGGATGCGGCAGGTAACACGCTGGATGTGACCGATCATAAAACCGTGGTGCTGGATACTCACGCTGATGCCACTATCGTGGTGGATAAAATCACCGGCGATAACCACATTTCGCAGGCAGAGTCGCAGAACGCGATCACCCACCTTACCGGCAGCGTAACCGGCGACGTGCATGATGGTGAACACATTACAGCGCGGGTCAATGGTCATCAGTACGATACGGTTATTCATCTGAATAATAACGAACTGCGTTATGACTTTGCGGTGGATACGTCGACCTTGCGTACCGGCCATAATCGCGTCAGCGTGATGGTTGAGGCGAACGATAACCACGGCAATACCACGACACATGCGCAAATGGCTGATGTCACCATGGAAGATCATGCGCCAGTGAAAGCGCATGCGGCAGACAAGGGACAGCACGCCGCAGCACAGCATGCGCTGCACAATCTGTTTGATGACAGCGCATTGTCTTTGTCATACGCGCCAGCGGCATCCGCGCACGGACAGGCGGCAGCCGTACTGGGTCCTGACGATAAAGCGAAGGCCGTGCTCGATAAAGTCGACCTGAGCGATTTGGCCCGTGAGCTGCATGAAGGCGTTGATATTGCGAAGTACATTCAAAGCGGCGGCGATCATCATCTGATTGCCAGCCCGGCGAAGGTTGCGCATGGCATTGACACGGCAGTCTCCACACCGTTGAGTAGCGATGTGCATGCGTCAACGTACTCGCTGGATCACCTGATCGCCAAACCGGAACAAAATCACTCTCACTAACGGAAGCTGACTGCCCTGTGTACACGGGGCAGTCGCGTCACGACATATTAATCTAAGGCAACAAGATGAATGCTGTTCCACCTGATGAACACGGCACTGAAATAGACAACCAACAGTTCCTGGCCATGCTGCAAAAGAGCGACCTGGAGATGGTGCGCGTACTGGATGACTTGATTTACCTGTTGATCCGTAAAGGCGTTATAGCGATTACCGATCTACCGCCGATGGCGCAGGTTAAATTAATGAATCGCGCGAACGCGCGTCAGGAACTCGGGGGGTTAGAACAACTGCTCGGTAACGATGACCGAATTTTTTAACGGCAACAGACAGCCTGCAGACAACGTAGAAAATGCCCGGTGGCGCAGGCTTGCCGGGCCTACAAAAATCATAACCATTTGATTTTGTAGGCCGGATAAGCGAAGCGCCATCCGGCAAAAGCAAGCAAAACAACGGCGTCCAGACGGCCTGTTTTCATCACAGCGGCGCGGGCTCGCCTAACAGCTGTCCCATTGCGCCATCCACGCCCAGTTCCTGCAACACCTTAAGCTCACCTGCGGTTTCAACGCGCTCGGCAATCAGCGGTAAATCAATACTGCGGGTGGCGTTACAGAGCACTTCAATAAACAAGCGCTTATCTTTTTCTTTGTCGATATGGCGGATATAGCTGCTGTCGATTTTCAGATACGCCAGGCCCCACTGTGACAGATGACCAATCATATCGAAGCGACTGCCGAAGTGTTGCAGGCCCAGCGAGCAGCGATATTGACTTACGGCTTTAACAAACATCGCCATTTGGTTCGGCCCAGGTAGCTGGTTTTCATCCAGCTCGAGAATTAACCGACCGGCCAGCTTTGGTGCGTATTTCAGCGGATTTAACAGGTCGGAAATGGCGCGAGCACTGGTTACTGAACTGCCTGAAATACTCAGCGCTAACTTACCGGGGGCGATTTTCAGCTGATTTAAGGTCAGTTTTAACATGACCTTGTCCAGACGATGGCTCCAGCCAAAGCGGTGGATCCACGGCAGGAAACGACCGGCGTTAATGGTATTGCCCTGCTCATCAACAATGCGCGACAGCACTTTGTAATGCAGGATTTTATCCGGCTGATGACAATCGACCACGGGCTGATACACCAGCTGAAATTGCTGATTCTCCAGCGCGTGCTCCAGACGCACAAACCATAAATGCTGATCTTCGCTCGCTGTGGCGACCTCTGTCGTCGGCACGACCTGGTGGTCGGTATGCGTTTCCGCTTCGACCAGCAGACGATCGGCCTGAATCAACAACGACTGCGGACTGTCTCCGGCGCTGAAGGGCACCATGCTGCAGTAGGCGACCGGCTGTTGATCTGACATTCCGGTGGCATAAAATGCCGTCAGTTTTTGCGTCAGCGAAGTACGCAGTTCCAGCATCTCACCGTGCGTGACGCCGGGGCAGAGCAGGGCGAACTCGCCGCCCCGAATGCGGGCGAGCGTGCTGTCGAGCGGCGCGTATTTGGCTTTGTGTGCATTCAACAGGTTGGCGATATTCAGCAACAGCTTATCGGTATGCGGGCCGCCAAAACGCTGGTTCAGCCCCCCCAAATCCTGAACGCGAACCAACATCAAATAGCCCGGTGCGGTATCCGCATCGCTCAGTCGTGCCTGCAACTGCATATCAAATGCGCGGCGGTTGGCAATACCGGTCTGGCTGTCGAGATAGGCCTCATTGTGCAGGCGCTCGCTATAGATAGCCTGCTCTTCAAAGAGTGATTTCAGCTTGGTCGCCATCAGGTTCATGGCTGCGACGACCCGGCGCAGTTCCGGCGTTTTTGGCAGTTCAGGCAGCGTCAGGAATTCGCGACGGGTAATCGCTTCTGATTGTTTCGCCAGATAGTTAAGCGGGCGCAGCAGTTTACGCAACAGCATAACCCCCGCCAGCAGGCAGGCCAGACTACAGGACAGCATCCACACCAAATTGCCTACAGTGCTGCTCCACAAACGTTGCACTGCAAAGATGGGGTCACTGGTGACCTCCACGCGGGCGGCCTGTTGCCAACCGCGCATAATGGTGGCATTGCCCGTTTGCGGGACCACATCTACCAGATCCACAAACCAGCCGGGTACATCCGGGATCGACGCCGCCGCGTGACGTTCCAGCATCGTTGTACCGTTGGTCAGATCGACGATGCGGATTTTTTGATAGTAACCACTATCAAAAATAGAGCTCACCATCAGCTCGATCATCGCCGGATCGTTGACGTTCGGTGTGAGTGAAACCCCCAGAGCCGTTGCCGCATCCTGGGCATGCGCCAGCAGCTGGTTGTTGTATTGATGGCGGGAGCTTTCCAGCGTCACAATAAAACTGCCGCTGAAGACAATCATCATGAAAAGAGAAATAGAAAAAAGTAACTGTTTAAAAAGTGACACTGACGTTCCCTATTTATCTATCGGGAAGCCTTCTTCCCGCATTTTGGTGAATACTTGCTGCCAGCGAGAAAGTCTCTTGCTGTCCCCAATACGTTTTGTGTTCTGGTTGCCCGGCAGCCACAGGCCGCTATCGTTAAATGAGTACACCGGTAATAAATCCTGACGCTGGCTGGCCGGTGAAAGGGTGTTTGTCAGACTATCGAGAACCAGAGGGATGGCGTCAGGCGTGGCATACCAGGTCAGTACCATATGTGCGCGGTTTAAACGTAGGGCTTTAACGTAAGTGATACGCAGCTTCTCTTCGGAAACACCCAACTGCCGCAGCGTGAAATATTTTGCGATGGCGTAGTCTTCGCAGTCCGCTTTACCCTGGCGCAGGGATTCCACCGGCGTCGCCCAGTAATCGACGTTGTGCCAGACGTCGCTATCCTCGGCGTAACGGAGCTGGGTATTAAAAAACAGATTTACCGCGCGCAGCTGTGTTTGCTCATCGGCATGGCGCAGTTGAATTAAGAGCTTTTGCCAGGCGTTGATGCGCTGTTGTGCCGCAGCGCTGGCGGGGCCATAGAGGACATCGGACTTCTGCATGATGGTGGCAAAATCCCACGCCGCGCGCAGCGAATTGACCATCAATAGCAACAACAGCGCCCCTGGGATCTGCCAGAGGCGAAGTAAGCGAGTGAGTGAACAGACGCTTATTTTTTTCAAGGGTGATGCTGACACGGTGTAGCAGGCTGATTTCCCGTATGTTTACAGGCATAAGGCGCCAGCCATTTTTTGCGCAGCTGTACATTAATAGGGGAAGCGAAAATGGTTTTCAGTGAACTGTCGATGAACGCCACAAACTGCGGATCGTTTTTGCGCATCATAATGGCATAGTGCATATCCGCGCCGATGGTTTCGGCTGACACGCTGAATGTGTCAGGCAGTTCACTCTGATTAATCAGCGGCCAGGCCAGGATATCATCGATAAACAGCGCTGCAGATTCATTCTGCGCCATTTTATTAAACGCCCCGTTTATCGTGGTAGTGGTTATTGTTGAAATATTAAGATGCTGTTCCCGGTTCGCCTTGTTGAATTCCAGCAAATCTTTTGAACTGCCTGTCAGGCTAACCGTTCGTCCTTTTAAGTCAGCCAGGGAATGAATATTGTTTTTACGTAAAGAGATGATGCGCATTTTCGCGATGTAGTAGTTAACGGAAAATGAAACGCTGGAGGTCCGCTCTGGCGCGTTAGTATTTACGCCACAGTCCATGTCTATTTTACGTGTTTTTAATGCAGAAAAGCGTTCCGCAAAATTCACCGGAATATAATGAATGGTTAAGTTATTGAGCTTGAGATACTGCCGCAGTTTGTCCGCAATCAGGTTACACACCGCAATGGTATACCCCGTTACCTTGCCGTTTGGGTCGGTAAAGGAAAACGGCGGCAGCTGGCGATAACCCACGTTCAGTACGCTGCTGATTTGTATGTGTTCCAGCGTGGCGGCATTCTGCTGCGCCATCAACACAGGGGACACGGTGAGGCCAGCCAGTAAAATCAGCCCCTGCGCCACACGTTTTATCCGGGCCATCTCATGCTTAATTATATTTTTCATAATCAAAACCGATCTTCTTTTTTGCTGACGTTAATGCTTTCAGATTATCTGACATGGGAATATTTAAATTGATGGCTTTCGGCGGTATTGGAGACTGAAACCATTTATTGTACAAGGTCGTAAACTCACCGCTGGTCATCAGAGAAGATAACGTGTCATCCACAAAAGCTTTAAATTCTTTATCGTGTAAAGGGAGCAGCAGTCCCGCCGGAAGTGGCGCACTGAGCGCAATACGGGATAGCATATATTCATCCGGGTTGGCGGCCTGCGCAATCATCCCTTTTAATAATACAGTGCTGGAAATCAGCGCCGGATAGGCGCCGCTCTGAACGCCATTGAAGGCGACGTTGTTGTTAGTATCCAACTCAATATTAATGTTAAGCGCGTTGGCGGTATTAATTTTCTGTAGTTGCTCAACGTAAACTGTGCCGCTTTTTACCAGCACGCTGTGCCCGGAAAGTGCTTGTAGATTGCCATTATAATCATTCCTACGCATCACATAGCGAGTGCTGGAAAAGTAAAATGGCAATGAGAATTCGCTAATGCTGTGGCGACCCTTCGAATAAAAAGCCGGAATGCACATGATATCGGCCATGTGTTTTTTAATGAGCACAAACTGAGATGCCGAGTTTGCGCGCACCCATTGCGTTTTCAATGTTTTAAGCTGTAGTTTGGTTTTCAGCGCCGCGACGATATTTTTACAGATATCAATGGAATAGCCAGCAGGTGACGTACCTTCCTGGTACGAGAAAGGAAAGGCATCATCCTGGTAACCGAGGGTGATAGTTTTCATACTGGCAATCTTCTCCAGCGTGCGCTGTTCGGGCAAAACATCCGTCGCGCAGCGTGCAGAGAAGGGGATTAACAGCGCAGCGGCAAGCACAATACGCGTTGCCAAACGCAGGCGATTAGTCATGCATAACCTCTTCTGCAAGGGCTTCATCGGCAAAAGCAGACAACACGTCACGCTCGCGCAGCGGATAGCTGAAGAAATATCCCTGCACATGTTGGCACTTAATTTTGCGCAAAATGTTGCGCTGGAGCGGTGTTTCCACCCCTTCCGCGGTGACGGAGATATTGTACTTTTGCGCGAACTGGATAAGCATCACAATCAAGTACTGGCTGGCATTATCCTGCTCTAATTTATCGATAAGCGTGCGGGCAATCTTGATGCGCGTGAAGGGATAGACCAGCAAATAGTCCAGCGCGGCGTAGCCTGTTCCCAGATCGTCCATTGCGATGTCGATCCCCATCGCGCGGATCTCTTTCAGTACCGGGAGGGCAATAGACTGATCCAGTTTCTCGGATTCGGTGATTTCAATTTCGAGTCGATTGGCTGACAGTTGGCTGGTGCGTAACGCTTCTTTGATGACGTCGACCAGCCCAGGGCTGTGTAGCTGGTTGGCTGACACATTGACGGCAATGCGGATGTGTTCCGGCCATTTTGCGGCGACGGCGCAAGACTGGCGAATGACCCATTCACCTAAACGCACAATCAGGCCCGAGCTTTCAGCAATATTGATAAAGTAATCCGGGTAAATCAGCCCTTTCGTCGGGTGATTCCAGCGGATCAGAGATTCGTAGCCGTGAACCGTTTCATCCTGCAGATTAACGATGGGCTGGTAGTAAAGTTCGAACTGCTCGTTATCAATACCATCAATAATTTCCTGATTAATGAACAGGCTGTGGCTCTGTTTCATCACCATGCCGTCTTCGAAGAAATGGAAGCAACCGCGGCCATGGTGCTTGGAGGCATACATGGCCAGATCGGCATTGATCATCAATGTTGAGGTATTATTGCCCTGATAAGGTGCGCTGGTAATGCCAATGCTGCAACTGATAGAGAACGTGTGGGTGCTCCAGCTAAACGGTGTGCTCAGCGCGCGGAGAATACGTTTCGCCAGCCGGTTCGCCTCTTTAACGGCGTTGTCGCTGACCTGTTGCAGAATCGCAAACTCATCCCCGCCCAGACGTGCCGCCATATCGTTTGGCCCCAGCAATAATTGCAGGCGCTGCGCCACGTTGATTAACACTTCATCGCCGGCTTTATGGCCGAAGGTGTCGTTTACCGGCTTGAAGTTGTCGAGGTCAATCAACAGCAGGTTGAACGGTTTCTCTGCCTGCTGGACTTCACTGACGCGTTTATCCAGCGCCAGTCCGAAAGAGACGCGATTGGGTAAGCCTGTCAGCGAATCATGATGGGCCATATGCTCCATCTTTTGCGACATTTCATGCATGCGCTGTAGATAGCCGCGTTCTTTCATCGCGACGCGCAATTTTTCAATGGCGCTGGCGAGATGTCCAATCTCATCATCCTGGTCAAGATAGGGGGTGACAGAGTCGGTTTCTTCGTGGGCAATGCGGGTAATGGAGTTAATCAGCAACGGAACCGGGCGGAACAGACGGCGCATGAACAGCGTCACCAGCGTCAGAGTTGCCAGTAAAATGAGGACGAAAATGATACTGCTTTTTTTCAACATCGCATCATAGGCAGCGTACAGATCACTCTTCTTACCAATGCTGCTTATCAGGCTGCCGAGGATTTCACCTGAGGGCGTCAGAACAGGGACGGCGCTGATGAAGCACGCTTCGCCGTTGATCTGGGCAAATCCGATATAGTCATTGACCAGCACATCACGTGGCAAACGCCCGGCGAAGGAGATTACCCCGTCGCCCTCTTCAGACTTATTGTTGATGCCCACGAAACCTTTATCGGGCGTATACAGGAACATCCAGGTGGGATTGTGCGTTTGCGCTGAGGCTAGTGCCAGAACGTCTACCGGGTTGTAGCCGGTCTGAATAATGGAGTCGGTATCGCCAAGCTGTCTGTCCGAGACAATACGGGATATTTGCCCCGTGTCGCGGGTTTCAACCGAAACGGTGGTATACACGCTGCGGATGATGTAGGTCATGATCTGGGCGTTGGCTTCTGCTCTCTGTACCCACTGCTGATAAGAAAAGTTGTCGATCAGGCTCCAACTGGTAAAGGCACCAGCACCAAACGCAATAATGATCCCCGCCAGCAAAAACTGTGTTATTTTGCCGGTGATCGAATGTTGCCATCCTTTTATTGCCTTTAGGGAAAACAGAGACGTGGCCACGGATTCTTTTTAATTCCTGAAAATACACATATATGCTGAATTAAATTTCTTTTATGACTTAATGAAATAACAGTATGGGTATTTTTGTTACAAGTAAGTAGATGAAAGGTGTGAAACTCTCAGGTACAACATTTAATTAACACTGGAGCTGAATAGCTAACGATAAAATAACGGTGTATAAATATAAGGATCGCTGTACATTTCGTCAACAGATAAAAATGTACATTAAAACACAATTTCATTCAGTGGTGATGTGTCGTATTAATGTTGACATTAATGCCTGTAAGGAATGTTTTTTGTACACACGTTAAAGATGTGCGATGGATACGCTGGCGGTGCTGTGTTTTTACACTATTAATCAATTGATTAGGTGGCTTATTAACTGGTGAGATAAAAATAAAAATATCATGATATGTCCATTTTTATCTATAAATGATGGTTTATTTTCTGATGCGATATGAATAAGATGCACGCTTCAATGTAGAACCTTTTTTATTTTCTCAGTGTGCGGTTAATGTCATCAATTTTACAATGGTTAATGACTGGCCCAAATGGATTTGTTTGCGACATTAGAATCTGGATTAAAGTCCTATTGGTATAGTGTATAGCGGATAAATTGATTTGGACGCAATAATAAATACAAACACTGCAAAAATCACTCGTGAATGGTGTCTGCCGCTTGCTATTCCTGGCCTTTTTTATCCACTGGCACACTATCTTAACGGTTACTGCATTCTTAATAATACTCTATTAACCGTTTACGATCTCAAATTAGCCGTATTTTCCGCCGCATTGGTTCTCTTTGGTTATCGGGTTCTGCCGGGGATAATGCTGTTTCTGGCGGTGATGTTTTGGGTTGGTCCTGTAGGCGAACACGTGGATGCGTTGTGCCTGACGGCGGCATCGACGCTGAGCTATGCCATTTATCGTAAAGTGACGGGCAGACGCAGTAGCGCCAGCTTTAGCCGGATCACCATCAGCCTGAATCGTATGATTTGGCTCTGCGGCTACAACATTTTGCTGTATCTGCTTTTCAGCAAAATTTTCGCCTTTGTGGTTCCCCACAGTCAGCGATCGGATGTGGCGAACCTGCATATTATGAGTCTGGAAATGCTGGTGCGTGTCCAGGGACTTGCTAACGGTTGCCTGACGGGGATCCCCTTTTTCTATAAAGCATTTCGCATCCTGCGCCGACCGTCCTGGTTGTTTACCTTTATTAAGTCGATCGGCGAACAATGCAAAGGCAATGTCACGGTATACGGCGTCATGGCGTGGTGCACCGTGCTTATTGGTCTGATGCTATGTTTAACGTCGCCCTATAACTCGAATATTTTCTTCTCATTCTACAGCCTGATCCTGCTTTTCCCGTTGATGCTGTGGGGAGCTATTAAGATTGGCCACTCATTTACGATGCTAGTGTGGACGGTGGTATTAATTATTCTGGGCAAGCATAACGATAATTATATCGCCAGCGATGAGAGTTTCATGCTGCACCAGGCTATGGTTTCAACGCTTATTTTTATCTTTTCACTCACCATTGTGATTATGGGCGCGCTGGCAAAATTTACCCGTCAACGATTTAGCCAGGCGCTGGTATTAGGTCTGACCGACCCGATGACGGGCATGGCAAACTTGCGTGCGCTGAAGACGGAGCTTTTTACGACCGAACATGCGACGGTGTGCCTGATTCAACTCCCCGAACTGGAGCTTTTTTCCCGCCGCTACGGTTTTCATTTTCGTACCCGTTATCAGAAAATTTTGGCTGAGCATTTGCAAAAGCACTTGGTCGAAAGTGAGAAGGTCTATTATCACGCCGGTTATGATCTGCTGATCAGGCTGGAAAATTGTACCTGGGAGCGGTTGTGTGATTTATACCAGGCTGCTAACGGTTTTCGCCTTTTTCATAATAATCAGCGGCTGGGGTTTCGCAGTGGTTTGGGCTATTGCCTGATTCACGATGTGAGCGATGACATCTATCAGTTGGTGGGGAAACTGGGCATGGTCGCGGGGTTGTCTCTGACCAACGGCAGACCCGAAAACCTGGAAACGCAACATAGCCGCATGCTTGGCAACCATATTGTGGATAAAACCGATATTCGCACGGCGTTGCAAAATGCGTTGGATAACAATGCGTTTGTGCTGATGGCCCAGCCTATTGTCAGCACCCAGGGCGAAGAACACTATCATGAAATATTGATCCGCATGTTAAACGATAAGGGTGAGTTTATTTCGCCAAACAGTTTCCTGCCGGTGGCGCATGATGCGGGGCTGGCACCGGAAATCGATTTATGGGTCATCGAAAATACGCTCAAAGCCATGTGTCACCATCCACAGCGTTGCTTTTCTATTAACCTGGCACCGGTGACGGTGTGTCGTTCAAATATTGTCTCGAAGATCACCCAGCTCTTACAGGAATACGCCGTCGCGCCGCAGCGAATTATTTTTGAGATTACCGAAGCGGATACGCTGTCCGATAAACAACAAACCGTAGAAACGCTGCGTTTAATTCGCCAGTTAGGCTGCCGGGTGGCGATTGATGATTTTGGTACCGGGTTCGCCAGCCATGCGCGTTTGATGAATATCGAGGCGGACATTTTGAAAATTGATGGCTCGTTTATTCGGCGGATCACGGAAAGTGAAATCAGCTACTACATCGTTGAATCATTCTGCCGCGTTGCCGAAATGAAAAACATGCAAGTCGTCGCCGAATTTGTGGAAAACGCCAGTATTCAGGCATGCCTGGAGCAAATGAACGTGGGGTGGTTGCAGGGATATCACATTGGTAAGCCGACACCGCTGCTCACGCTGAAATAGCGTGGCGCCAGCACAATTCTGACTCAAAAAAAGAACAGCGCCTTCTCAGACAGAGAATAAAAAATATGAGTGACATGATTAAAGTAAAAGAACGCCCGGCGGCCATATCTTCAGACGGACCCACTGCACGAGTGCTCGCCTGGCTGCACAGTATTCACCTGGGTGTCGCGATGAAACTCGGCATGATTCTGGTGGTGTGCATTGCCACGCTGCTGATTGGCGCCTCTTTTATGTTATCGAATTATCTGTCCAGCGAGCTGCAGGTCAATGCGCTGGAAATGATCAAAACCAACACCCGTATTTTCCATAATAGTATTGCTAATGAGTTCCAAAGGGTTACCCGGGATGCGGAGCATTACAGTAATGTTTATATTAACAATTACCAGAACGTGGCGGCAAAACCGCTACGTTACATGGACTCTACCGAATTAAAAGCGGTTCTCAGTAACACGAATACCAATGCACATTTCACCGAATTAACCAGCGTCTTTGCCAGCACGTTTATTCTGCAGGGCGAGCAGTTTGTTCGTGTCAGCAGTACGTTGCTGGCCAGTTCAGGTAACACGGCAACGACAACGGCACTGGGGCGCGATAATCCGGCATTGCCATTACTGCTGAAAAATAAACCGTTTTCTGGCGTGGTCACGCTGTTTGGTAAGCAGTTTATTAGCCACTATGAGCCGATTGCCGATAAATATGGTCAGGTGATTGGTGCCGTGGCGGTCGGGTTTGATGTCAAACAGACCCTGCAACCGATCATCAGGCACTTACTCGATGTACATATTGGTAAAAATGGTTATGCCTACGTGCTGGACGCCGGGTTTGATCCCGGACGTATGCTGTCGCATCCTTCGTTGGCAAACCAGCAGGTGGTGAATATTACTGACGCCAACGGTTATAAGCTGTTTGCCGATATCCTCGAACATAAAAATGGCATCACCTACTACAACTGGGTGAGTGGTTATGGTGTCGCACCTAAGACCAAAGTTGCCGTCTATGAGTACATTGAAGGGATCAACTGGATCATCGCCACCACCAGCTATGTGGATGATGTCGCCAAGAGCAGCAATCTTGTGCGCAATGGCCTGTTGCTGTTCACCGCGTTGCTGTTACCCATCATTTTATTGCTGATTGCGATTGCCAGCCGCTTCCTGATTTCACGCCGTCTAAACCGCGTGCTGAGGATTGCGCAGACCATCGCGGAAGGTGACTTAACGGTGGATGTGCAGGTGGATCATCCTGATGAAATTGGCGAACTGCTCGGCGCGGTAGAAATGATGCGCCAGCGCCTGCACTCGCTGGTGGGGGATATGGTGTCTCATGCGAACTCAGTGCACCAGGCATCATTGCACATCACCGAGGCGGTAGACGGCCAGGCCTCAACCAGCGTGGAGACCTCATCTTCGGTGGCTGAAATTACCTCCACCATGGAAGAGCTGTCGGCCTCTTCCACCCAGATAGCCGAGCATTCGCGGGCGGTGGTCGATATTGCCAACCAGACGCTTGAGGATTGCAATAAAGGATCGGATTCGATGTCGCAGCTGCTGATGCGTATGACGGATATCGACAACGATAACCAACAAAACATGCGTGAAATCATGATGCTCGGCAACAAGTCGACGGAAATCAGCCGCGTGATGGTGATTATTAACAGTGTGGCGGATCAAACCAAACTGATCGCCTTTAACGCCGCGCTGGAAGCGGCCAGCGCCGGAGAAGCCGGGAAACGTTTCTCCGTGGTGGCGGCTGAAATCCGTCGTCTGGCGGATTCAGTCACCGAATCGACGGTTGAAATCGAGAATAAAATTAGTGAAATCCAGAACGCGATTAATCGCCTGGTGCTGAACGCGGAAAAAGGTGGCGAGAGCATAAAATCGGGGACGAGGGCGTGTCAGCTGAGCGCTGAGCACCTGAATGATATCGTCGTTACCGCAGAGCAAACCTCTACGGCGGCGCTGCAGATCTCGCTGTCTACCCAGCAGCAGAAAACCGCCAGCAATCAGGTGGTCATGGCGCTGCGTGAAATTGTTGTCGCCAGTAACTACACGTCGCAGTCGATCAAAGACATTCTGATTGTGAGTCAGGATATGACACAGTTGTCGAAGGCGCTGAAAGAGGCCTCTGCATCATTCACCCTGATGGATATGGATGCATGAGTAGCCGCGGTATTCGGGTACTGATCCTGGATTTGGGCAGCGTGTCGCGCAACCAACTGGTCAAGCAACTGGAAGATCATCCACATATTTCGGTGGTTGGGCAGGCGGCCCATCGCCGCCAGGCAATGCGGTTGTTGCAACAGTTAGGGCCTGATCTGCTGATCCTTACGCTGGAAACGTCGACCGCCGATAACGTCGAGATCGTTGAAACCATCATGGCGACCAGCGCAATCCCTATCCTGGTCATGCATTTTGGTGGTGAAAATGCAGGCGATGAGGATTACATCTCTCGCGGGGCGCTGGCGGTGTTGCACTATAACTACGACTCCCCACTTGCCACCCGGACGCTGCATCGACAGGTGGAACTGCTGGTGGGCGTGAAGGTCATCCGTCATATCAAGGGGTTACGCTACCCTGCAGAACCGAGTGTGTCGGGCACGCGTTTGGCAATGGAAACGGTTGAGACCACGGCCGACTGGCCCTATGTGCTGGCGATTGCCTGTTCGACCGGTGGGCCGCAGGCGCTGAGCAAACTGTTGCAGGATTTACCCGGTACGTTCCCGTGTCCGGTACTGATTGCCCAGCACATTGCCGATGGTTTCGCCAAGAACATGGTGCACTGGCTGGACAGCGTAACCGATCTGAAGGTACGGCTGGCGCAGGATAATGACCCGGTGGAGGCCGGAAATGTCTATATCCTGCCACCGGAACAGCATCTGATCGTCAAAAGTAACCAACGGCTGGCGACGGTTCCACGACAAGAAAGCGACGTGTATCACCCCAGCTGCAATCTGTTACTGGAGTCGGTCGCTGAGGTGTTCCGCGAAAAAGCGGTCGGGCTGATCATGACCGGGATGGGCAGCGATGGATGTCGCGGCATCGAGCTTATCGTCCAGCGTGGTGGGCGAACGCTGGCGCAAGATGAAGAAAGTTCGGTGGTCTTTGGTATGAACAAGAACGCGATTGATAAGCAGCTCATACACCGCACGATCCCGCTGAATGGCCTCGCGAAGGTGCTGCTTTCGATGGCAGGTCACGGGCATTTCGAGAGTACATTGCCATGATACCCAACCTTCCAGAATATGCCCGCTTGATCAAAGAACGGGTGGGTTTGCACTTTGATAATGCGATGGAAGCGCTGCTGAAATCGGCGCTGAGTCAGCGCATGGCTGAGCGTAATATCACTGATTACTATGAATACTATGAAAAACTGCGGCTGTCGCAGGACGAGTTTGATCGCTTTATTACCCTGATTACGATTAATGAAACGTATTTTTTCCGTGAAAGCGACACGCTGGATTTAATCTGCGAAAAATGGGTGCCGCGCATCATGCAGCAGCGTAGCGGTCCGGTGCGTATTCTTAGCGCAGGGTGTTCATCAGGGGAAGAAGCCTACTCGCTGGCCATCAAACTGCATGAAAAGTACCAGGATGGGATGGCGGAACGGGTTGAACTCTACGGCTGTGATATTGACCCGGCAATTCTCGCGAAAGCCAGAAATGCCAGCTATTCCAGCTACTCGTTTCGTGGCGTCGATCCGTTAATTCAGCAGCGCTATTTTACCCGTACGGGAAACCAGTTTCGGCTGCATGACGCCATCCGTGAAAAAGTGTCATTCCACCGCACCAACATCATCAAAGAGCAACTGCTGCCGGAAGTGGACATTATTTTGCTGCGCAACGTGTCTATCTATTTCGACACGCCGACCCGCCGCGAGCTGCACGCAAATTTGCAAAAGATGCTGCAGCCGCACGGCGCTCTGTTCTTCGGCAACGCAGAAACGCTGGCGAACAATTTCGATATCCTGAAGCTTGAGCAGGAAGAGAGCATTTTCTATTTTTGCCACCACGCTGAATCTCCTCGGGTAGTGCCAACACCACGGGCTACGCCGCGCGTGACCGTTACCGCCCCCGTTGTTGCCGTCGAGCCTGCCGCACCCGCGACGCTTAAGTCTGACGACTGGCTGAAAAAGTCGCGTGCCTGCCTCGATGAAAAACGTTTTTCCGATGCTGAAAAGTGCATCGCCTGCGTATTACGCAGCGATCCAGGCCATCAGGATGCGCTGCTGATTCAGGGCGTGATTGCGCTTGAGCAGAGAGAGTTCTCGCAGACCACCGGCAATGCGCAAAAGATCCTCGCCCAGGATGAATGGTCGGCAGAGGCAAAAATGTTGCTCGGTCTGGCGATGATGTGGCAGCACCAGACGCAGCAGGCGATTGCCTGGTTCAAACAGGTGGTTTATCAGGAACCGGGTTACTGGCCCGCGCATTATTATCTGGCCGAAATGTATCGCCAAAGTGAACTTCACCAGCCCGCGCAGCGGACTTATCGCGTGGTGATGCAATTACTTAACGATGAAATCAACAATCCTTCAACGGTGTGTCGTCTACGTTTGCCGATGGTCTTTCCCGGCACGACGTTTCGCTTTCTGTGTGAACATCAACTGGCGCAATTCGCCCATCAAAGCGGGTAATAAGAACGATTATGGCTATCGATCTGAAAAAATTCGTTCTGCGTTTTATTGATGAAGGGAGAGGTCATTTGCAGACGCTCAGCGAGGGGGCCTTTCTGCTCTCCGCTGGGGAACATACTGATGCCGGGATCGGTGAGATGTTTCGCGCCGCGCATACCCTGAAAGGGGGCGCTCGGATGCTGAAACTGCAAAGTATCGCCGATGTCACGCATCACCTGGAGGACGTCCTGAGCGAACTGCGGGAAAAAAAACTGACGCCGGACCGGGCGCTGGGCAACCTGATTCATGAAGCGGTGGAGTATCTCTCAAACCAATTGACCCAGCTTTTTGTTAGCGCAGGGGATAACCAGCTGCCGCCTGCGGATGCGGGGCTGTGTGAACGTCTTGCCTGTGCGAGCCGTGGTGAAGCCGCTACGTTGGCGGTGGAGGCGGTTATTCACGCGGACAAACCCGCGCCGTCGATTACCGTGGACGGTGGCATTAAGCAGGCTGACTTCGTGCGCGTTAAGCTCAACAAGCTGGATGATCTGATCGACATTCTGGGGGAAGTGGTCGCCGGTCATGACCGCCTGGAACAGCAGATACAGAACCTGAGTCACATTGTGCCGCGGTTGTTAGGGCTAAGCGCAGAGCAACTTCGTCAGCAGATCCGCGATTTCAGCGCCCAGTTAAAAGAGAGCGTACAGGTTCAGCATTTGCAGATGTTTGAACTGTATGACGTGGCGGCGCGGATCCGCATGCTCCCGCTTTCCACGCTCTTTGAGCCGATTTCATTGCAGGTGAGTGAGCTGGCCTCCACGCTGAATAAGCAGGTGGTCTGCCGCTTTGTGGGCGGGGAAGTGGAGATTGACCGCCAGCTTATTGACCGGCTATCGGAGTCGCTGACGCATCTACTGCGCAACGCGGTCGATCACGGCATTGGTGACATTGATGAGCGGTTGGCGCTCGGTAAATCCACGCGCGGTACGATCACCATCACTACCCAGCAGGATGGCAGCGGAATATTACTGCGGGTGGAAGATGATGGCCGTGGGCTGAACTATCCGGCCATCAGCGCGAAGGCGGTCAGTAGAGGACTGGTTCCCGCGTCGATGGCCGGGCAGCTCTCCGAGCAGGAGTGCAATGAACTTATTTTTCATCCCGGTTTTTCAACCAGCAAAATCGTTTCTGAACTGTCCGGTCGCGGCGTCGGTCTTGATGTGGTGCGCAAAACGGTGGTAACCGATTTGCAGGGGGATTTGCAGGTGTACAGTCGGCAAGGTGTCGGAACGAGTTTCACGCTGCGTCTGCCGGTATCACTGACAATGATGCGTATCCTGCAATTTGAAGAGCAGGGACACCTGTTTGGGTTGCCCGCTCAGTACGTGGTTGAGGTGGTGGAGTACACCCCGGAAGGGATCAGCGATATTGCCGGACGCCCGGCCATTATTTTGCATAACGAGTTTATTCCGGTGGTTTGCGCAGGCCTGTTACTCGGTATACACGCACGTCAGGGAAGCCGTTCTCCGGCGGGGCAGCGCTTAATCATTGTGCAGAATCAGTACAGCAAGATGGCGCTGCGGGTCGATAAGTTGCTCGATGAGCGCAAGATGATGATCAAACCGCTACCGAAGCATATGCAACAGCAATCGCTGGTATCCGGAATGGTCCAGACGCCGGAGAACCAGCTGGTCAGTATTTTACAAGTTCCGGCGTTGATGGCGATGGCGCAGCAATCGCGACAAACCAGTACGCCCGTAAAACCGGTGAGCGTGGCGCAAAACGCCTGGCATGTGCTGGTGGTTGATGACTCGCTGAATACCCGCGAGATAGAAAAAAATGTACTGGAAGCGCACGGCTATCAGGTGACGCTGGCGGAAGATGGGCTGTCAGGCTTGCAGAAAGCGAAACTGACCCAGTTTGATGCGGTCCTGACGGATGTCGAAATGCCGTTTATGGACGGTTTTACCTTCACAAAATCGCTGCGTGGCGAGAAAAACTACCAGCACACGCCGATTATTATCGTGACCTCCCGCGCCAAGGAAGAAGACCGGCGGCGCGGTATTCAGGTAGGCGCGGATGCCTATATTGCCAAGGGCGATTTCGAGCAGGACAGCCTGATAAAAACCTTAAAAATGCTGTTGTGCTGAGGGCACAACACCGAGAGAGACGATGCGAATTTTATTAGTTGATGATGATCTTTTTGCCGCTGAACTGGCATCCGTCTTCCTGGAAATGGACGGCTACGAGGTGGTGATTGTGGAAAGCGCCATCTCTGCCTTAGCGTGCCTGGATTCGGATAAAACACTCGATCTGGTGATAAGCGACCTGCATATGCCAGAGATCAGCGGGCTGGATCTGCTGGCGCTGCTGCGTGCCCAGGGCTGGTCTAAACCGTTTATTTTGCTGAGCGCCAATGAAGTGACGGCCAGCGATGTGCCGTATGATCGCTGGGTGAAAAAAGATGAAAATCTGGCGGAAAACCTCGGCGCCGCGGTCAATGCGCTGCTGCAGCCTGCTACTGAATAAGTCAAAAACCTCACGATGAAACAAGAAAATAAGCACCTTGCTATGGCTGCCGCTCAGGAAAAAATCTCACGGCTGAGACAGGGGTTTTTACGCCGCATTCCCGATATGCTGGCACAAGCGGACAGGCTATTGGTGCAACTGGTCGCCGAACCCAGCGAGGTTTGTCGTAAACAGCTGCATATTTTGCTGCACAGTATTCACGGGTCTGCCGGGTCTTTTGGCTTTGCTCCGCTCGCTACTGCCTCCGCGGAAGGTGAGCGATTACTCACCGAGCCGGAGCAATGCACATTACATTGCGATGAGCTGCGGAGGATCCTCCGTTGGCTGTATACCCTGACGCAAGAACAGCTCAGTCTTGAGCATCGTATCAGCGACACAGGCTTCAAATTACCGAACCCTGAGGAGCGTCCAGAGGAGGCGTTTGTCCGCCGTACCAGTAAACCGATCTACCTGTGCGATGATGACCTCGATCAGGTTGAGCTGCTCGCCACCCAACTGCGCTGCTTTGGTTTTACCTGCCATGTCTTTGCGAATACCGAGGACTTTACCCAGGCCGTACTGGCGCAACCGCCTTCCGTGGTGATCATGGATGTCAGCTTTCCGGACAACGCCTACGGCGGCCCGCTGACCATGTCGGATCTGAAAAAGAAAGTTGGCACCGCTTTCCCGGTGCTGTTTCTCTCCTGTCACAGCGACTTTACGGCGCGTATTAACGCCATAAAATCGGGCTGCGACGGCTACTTTGTTAAACCGGCGTCTATCACCGATTTAGTGCAGGAACTTCACCGCTTAACCCAGCCGTCGCTAAAGAAACCCTATCAGATCCTGTTGATTGACGATGAGCCAGCGGTCGCGGAATACAACGCGGAAATGCTGCGGATGGCGGGAATGGACGTGCATGTGCTGGAGAAACCTCAGTATTTGCTGCATGTGCTGAACGCCCAGCCGATTGATCTGGTACTGATGGACTACCACATGCCTGAGTTTAGCGGCGTGGATCTGACCAAACTGATCCGCCAGATCCCGCAGCACATTGGCCTGCCGATTGCCTATCTTTCCAGTGAAACTAATAAGACGGCGCAGTTTGGCGCCATGAGTATTGGTGCGGAGGACTTTATCCTCAAACAGGCCGATCCTCAGGGATTGATCCATGCCGTGTCGATCCGAGCGGAAAGAATGCGCACCCTGCGCGCCCGGATGTCGCAGGACAGTTTGAGTGGGTTATACAACCACTCGACGACCACCCACTTTCTTAAAAGCGCGATCGCCGAATCTAACTACAGCGGTAAACCGTTCTGCATGGTGATGGTGGACCTGGATCATTTTAAAAATATTAACGATACCTACGGCCATGTCGTCGGAGACCAGGTGATTGTCGGCATCTCGCAGCTGTTTTCCCATCGTTTACGCAGCACCGACATCGTGGGCCGCTACGGCGGGGAAGAATTCGCCATCATCATGCCGAATACCACCAGCGAAACGGCAGCCCTGGTAGTGGAACGTTTACGCAAGGATTACGAGCAGGTCGCGTTCTCCGTTAATGATACCTATTTTCACAGTACCTTCAGCGCTGGTATCGCGCAGTGGCAGTTTGGCGATCGTATTGAAACGCTGCGTGAGCGTTCCGATCAGGCGCTGTATGCCGCCAAGCAAAAAGGCCGCAACACCTTCTGTATCGCTGAAGAAAAGGAGAGGGCATGAGTCCACAACTGGAGCAGATCCTGGCGCTGAATCATGGTGAGAAACCCGAGTGTGAAAGCGTCGATGAGCCGCAGTGCACGCTGGTGTTATTTCAGCTGGCGGATAAAAACTTTGCTTTCTACGGCGCGCAGATAAGAGAGATCCTCGCAGAACGTCCTATCTCGTGGGTACCCTGTTGTCCGCCGATGCTTGAAGGCGTGATCAACTATCGCGGGCGCGTGGAGTCAGTCATGAGGCTGGACGGCCTGATTGATAACCCCGTGGCTAACGCCCTGGGAAAACGGACTATCCTGATTGGCTGCGGTGAGAGGATGCAAAGTGGCATCCTGATTGACAGATTGATTGATGTTCTTGAGGTGGTGGAAAGCCAGATTCATTTACCCGGTGATTCGCTGCCTCCGGCGCTACAGCCGATTGCGGTCGGGGTGGTCAAGGTGGGCGACACCTGGTTCACCCTGCTGGATCTGAATCTGGTATTTGACCGTTATCAGGAGACCTGTGGTGATGACGCAACCCGTTAACCTGGCGGCCGTGCGCATCCGCATGGGAACGCAGGAGTTTTACATTCCCGCAAGCCAGGTCCGTAACTGCTCGCGGGTGACGCACGTTTCACCGGCTATCCCGCGCTTTAGCCAGTGGCTGGGCATTGCCGATGAACCGCCAGAGGGCGGACATTTGCATTTTTTTGTTCCGCCAAGTGGTGTTGATACTGGCTGGTACTTATGGGGGCAACTGGAGAATGTCATGCTCTCCAGCGACATCATTTTTGCGCTGCCTCCGCTGCTGGCTCACAGTTGTCGCCTGCCCGCGCTACGGGCACTGGTGGGGCGCGAAGCGCTCAGCCCGCTGTTGAGCTGGGGCTGATAAATTAGCGCTTTATATGCTGCGGGGCAGGTTCTGACCTCGCAGCGTGGGGGCGTTGAGAATACTATATCCAGTTACTGGATATAAACATCTACAGACCGACTGACCAGATTAGTCATGAAATTATCAAGACTATCAACGGTCTTTTGGTCCTGAATACCATAAATTTTTGCCACGTCATCAAGGTTTTCATAACTAACCCAAACCCGACCAATCTTATCCTGCCAGACGGAAACACGTAACGGCAGATCAAGCGATATGCCCTGTTTATCCTGCATCAGTTTTGTACCGACTTTAGGATTACCAAATACCAGGACTTTCGTTGGTCTGAGGTTCATGCCAGCGCCCTCGGCATTTTTCTCATGATCAATCTCGGTGAATAACGGAACACCTTCACTATTCAGAACGGCCTTCAGTCGGGAAATAGTCTCATCGACAGAGTATTTACTCTCTTGATTTTTGATTTTCTCTGAATTTAAACCAGAATTCAGTCCGGTTTTGTAGGCTTCGGCAATATCACGTGCCACCTGGGTCATGTCGACACCTTCTTTGTTGGTCAGCATCGTCACACAAACCAGTTCATCACCGGCGGTAAAGCGGCTCAGATAGGCGCTGAAACCAGCGGTCGTTCCTTTGATTTCAAGGAAACCAGGATGACGGGTAAATTCCCAGCCAGCCATAGCGGGCACGACTTTGCCGTTTTTCAGTTTTGCGGGGCTGTAGATAATATCGCGCAGCTGTTTATCTTTAACTAGCGTGCTGCCTGCAAGACCGATGTCCCATTTACTGATGTCTTCAGCTGATGACCACAAGCCGCCGTACGCGTACAGGTTATCGGTGGCGATAGCGCTGACCGGCTCCAGTTTTTCACCCGCGACGGCATAACCGGTTGCGGGTTCAACCGGGTTGATGTAGGCGATTTCTGCTTTAAATTTAGCGTGTTGGTTGTGTTGCTTGTCGGGTGTTGGGCGATCCAGATAGGCTTTCGTTGGCATATCCTTCGCGAACTGTGTGCTTTGCAGGCCTAATGGTTCAATTTGGTATTTGATAACGAAGTCTTCATAATGCATTCCGCTGACGTTTTCGATAGCCATCCCTAACAAAATAAAGTCGGTCGCACTGGCGTTGATATCAGTACCGTTTTTAAATTCGAGTGGTTTATTTTTGACAAGATCAACCAGCTGCGCAGGTGTATATTTCTGCGCTTGTTTATAGCCGAAGGATCTGAAGTCGGGGATCCCGGAAGAGTGTTGCATTAACTCCAGTATCGTAATGTTATGCCAGCTTTCCGGTAAGCCGGGTATATACTTGCTTACTGGGTTATTAAGATTTAATTTTCCTTGCTCTACCAGCTGCATGACCGCTACGGCGGTAAAAGCCTGAGTGATTGGCCCGATACCCCACATAGTTTTGGTCGAAGCCAATTCATCATTGGTGAGTGTTGCCAGTCCATATCCAGCTGAGCGCGGGATATACGGAGCCTGAACGATCGCCATGGATAAACCGGGCAGATTATTTTTCGCCATCACCTCGGCAATCATCTGATCGATATATTTACCGTTTACTTTTAACTGTGGGTTACCACGATTAACTAAGTAGGTTGTCTCGTTCGAATTAGGGGCGGCAATCGCCACGGAGGTTGAAACGGACATGGAAAGTAAAATACATGCCGCAATCACCTTTAACTTAAGCTTCATGGAGGGGTTCCGTTTTATTGATTTTTCTGTGCAGTTGTTGGCGATAACTGCACAGCAATTAGATAATGATATGAAAGGTGCCGGTAGTCGTTACTTAGCTGCGGCTTTTACTGTTTCAATCGTCTTTTCAGTGTCCCATAAATCATTAGCAATAATACGGTAGTTGGTGAGTGCGGCGAGATAACCGTCACCTTCCGGAATTCGTGGCCCTGCCGTGGCGTCTTTAACTACGACAACCTCAAAGCCTTGCTCAATCAATTCACGCAAATGGGATTCAATGCACAGATTGGCGGCCATACCTGCCAGAATGACCTGGGAGATGCCACGTTTTCTGAGTTGCAGCACCAGATCGTTGGTTTCTGGTCCAAAAATTTTATGCGGTGATGTAATGACCGTTTCGCCGTCATAAATATAGGGTTTAAACTGCGGCATAAAGTCAGCACCTGAATTTTCGAAATTATCCACGTTCAGCGGTCCCTGACGATCAAACATTCCCGTGCTGTGCATAAATGTTTCGCCTGGTGCTGTCGATACCCATTTATGATCATGTGGGAAATAATAATGTGGAGAGACAAATACAGGAAGATGCTGTTCTTTTGCCAACTTAAACAGCGCTTCCAGGTTTTCTACGGTATTGTTTTCGGTGATGCTGTCTTTAAATACTTCCCAGCCAATTCCCTGCGGACTTAGAAAATCAACTTGTGGATCAACTACCACCAATGCAGCAGTCTTGCTATTAAGTGTAATACCTTTACGTGGTAATCCGTAGGCTTCTGGTTCAGAATATATTTCGGACATGCTCATCTTGCTCATAAAAATTTACCTGTTTGTATTTATTTATATCTGATGTGATAGTTACTATCGTCGCGATAAATAACGTCGGTAAATATGGCATGGTTTCAGAGGGAGTGAGTTGCTCAATACGCTGATAAAATTGTCATTGCGTATTCTAATAACGAAAGTGGGCATCTGAGTGCCCACACGTTAGAGGTCGTATTGCTGGCGTCGCCGTTCTAAACGGCGATCGCGTAGAGTGGAATAAATAAAGGCGATAACAAATAGCAGGGAGAATAAGACGACGATGGTCGGGGCCGGTGCGCTGTCGATGAAAAATGACAGGTACACGCCCATAAATGAGGTGGCCATCGACATGACGACGGCGAGTATCAGGGCGTGGGAAAACTGGCGCGTGAGTAAAATTGCAATCGCGCCCGGCGCAATTAACAACGAGATCGACAGAATAATACCCACCGACTTCAGCGTGGCGACGATGGTGAGCGCGATCATACACAGCAGACCATAATGCAGCAGGGTGGTGTTCAGCCCGCAGGCTTTTGCCTGGTGCGGATCGAAGGCGTGCAGCAACAGATCTTTCCACTTTAACCCGATGACAAGGGCAATCCCCAGCGCAATAACCGCCGTTTGTGCGATATCCCCCAGCGAGACACCGAGCATGTCGCCGAACAGAATATGGTCCAGATGAATCTCAGACTGGATTGAGACGTACAGCACCAGTCCTGCGCCAAACATGCCGGAGAAGACGATACCCATCAGCGTGTCGCGTTTGATGCGGCTGTTATCATCGAGATAGCCGGTCGCCACCGCGCAGAACAGCCCAGCGATAAACGCGCCAATGGCCAGCGGAATGCCCGCGATGTAAGCCAGTACGATCCCCGGAAATACCGCATGGCTCATGGCATCGCCCATCAAAGCCCAGCCTTTAAGCACCAAAAAAACCGACAACAGCGCGCAGGGTATGGCGACGATAACGGAGATGGTCAGCGCGTTCACCATAAAGCTGAACTGAAAGGGTTCCAACAGGGCGGTTAAGAACATGAGGACTCCTTATTCACCTGGCGGGCGCGGCGACGGTTGGCCAACAGACCGTGTTTTGGCGCGAAGACAAACGCCAGCAGAAACAGCAGTGTTTGCAAAACGACAATGATTCCGCCGGTCGCGCCGTCCAGCCAGTAGCTTAGCCAGGCACCGAAAAAGCTGGTCAGGCTACCGATAGCGACGGCGATAGTGAGCAGCCGGGGAAAGCGATCGGTCAACAGCCAGGCCGTGGCACCGGGCGTCACTACCAGGCAAATCACCAGAAATGCGCCGACAGTTTGCAGCGCCGCAACGGTGGAAACTGAGAGCAGCGTAAAAAATAACAGCTTCAGGCGGCCTGGGTTCAGACCGATAGAACGCGCGTGGTTCTCATCGAAAAAAACCACCATCAAATCTTTCCACTTCAACAGCAGAATGGTAAGTGAGATGACGCCGATAATCGCCAGTTGCAGAATATCTTCCGGTGCAATCGCCAGCACATTACCGAGAATAATGGTCTGAATGTTCACCGACATCGGATTGAGCGACACCATAAACAGCCCGATGCCGAAGAAAGAGGAAAAAATCAGCCCAATGATCGCATCTTCCTTCAGGCGCGAACGCTGGTTAAGAAACAGCATACTGCCCGCTGCCAGCCCACCAGAAAGAAACGCGCCAAGCGCAAAGGGGAGCCCTAACATATAGGCCCCGGCAACGCCCGGCACAATCGAGTGTGACAGTGCATCGCCAATTAACGACCAGCCCTTGAGCATTAAATAGCAGGAGAGAAATGCGCACAGGCCGCCGACCATCGCCGAGACCCACATGGCGTTGAGCATATACTGGTAGCCAAACGGTTCTGTCAGCCAGTTCATGGTGATTCCCCCTCGTTGGGCGTACGTCGAGAAATAAACGGCCGTTCATCATCGGTGATTACGTGCTGCTCACCGCCGCTTAGCTTCACATGGCGCAGGACGCCGCTGAACGCCAGCTCGAGATTCTCAGGGGTAAAGGTGGAGTCGGTCGGGCCGCTCGCCAGCACCGTCCCTTTGATCATGACTGTGTAATCACAAAACTCGGTCACCGAACCCAGATTGTGAGTAGAGACCAGCATCGTGCGCCCCTCATCGCGCAGTTCGCGCAGCAGGTCGATGATGCGGGCCTCGGTTTTCACGTCTACGCCGGTGAACGGTTCATCCAGCAAAATGACCTGTCCGTCCTGGGCGATGGCGCGCGCCAGAAAAACACGTTTTTTCTGCCCACCGGAGAGTTCGCCGATCTGCCGATGGCGGTATTCCAGCATATCGACCCGCGCCAGCGCCGCATCCACGCATTGATGGTCGCGCGCGGTTGGTCGTCGCAGCCAGCCCATATGGCCAAAGCGTCCCATCATCACCACGTCTTCCACCAGCACCGGAAATGACCAGTCCACCTCTTCCGACTGGGGAACGTAGGAAATCAGATTCTGTTTTAGCGCCTTGCTGACCGGCTGCTGCAGAATGGAAATTTCGCCCTGCGCCAGGCGGACAAACCCCATCAGCGCTTTAAACAGCGTTGATTTCCCGGAGCCGTTGACCCCGACCAGCGCGGCAATCGAACCACCCGGTACCTGAAAGGTGGCATCGCGCAGCGCGGTGTGTCCGTTGCGATACGTCACCGTCACCTGATTGACGGAAATCGCTGAATGACTCATGGCTGGCTCCCCAAACCTGCGTTAATCCCGCTGACAATGGTTTCCGTTGTCACGCGCAGTAAATCCAGATAGGTCGGTACAGGGCCATCAGCAGCGCTCAGCGAATCGACATACAGCACGCCGCCGTAATGTGCGCCGGACTCACGCGCCACCTGACGGGCAGGCTTGTCGAACACCGTGCTTTCGCTAAATACCGTCGGGATCTGATGAGTTCTGATCGCATCGATCACTTTGCGCACCTGTTTGGGTGTGCCTTGCTGATCGGCGTTGATCGGCCACAAATACAGCTCTTTCAAATCGTTATCGCGCGCCAGATAGGAGAATGCGCCTTCACTGGTGACCAGCCAGCGTTTATCGGCCGGGATTTTTGCCAGCGCCGCATGCAGGGGATCGAGCGTCTGACGAATTTTTGTTTTATAGCGCTCTGCATTGTTCTGGTAGATGGTGGCATTGTCCGGATCGTACTTCATCAGCGCATCGCGGATGTTATCGACGTAAATCAGCGCGTTCTCAGCTGACATCCAGGCATGGGGATTCGGCTTGCCGTTATAGGGGCCTTCGCTGATGCCCATCGGCTTCACGCCGTCAGAGACCATCACCTCCGGCACGCCGGATAAATGCTGGTAGAAGCGGGCAAACCACAGTTCCAGATTGAGACCGTTGGAGAGAATCAGCTGTGCGCCCTGCGCGCGTTTAATGTCGCCCGGTGTGGGCTGATATTCGTGAATTTCAGCCCCCGGCTTGGTAATGGAGCTGACCTCGGCTGCGTCACCCGCTACGTTGCTCGCCATATCGGCAATCACCGTAAAGGTGGTGACCACCTTAAATTTTTCTTGCGCCGATGCGGGCGACAGCGTCAGCGCCGTCAGGACGCAGGCAAGGAGAAACGATTTCAGATGGGGCAGGCGCGGCATAGTATCCCTCACAAGAAAGTGGTTAATTTATCATCGAATATAGCCTTTGCTATGTTATATAGCACAAGGCATGATAAATGAAAATAATTCTTATTTGCGTAGGGTGCTAAGGATGTATCACCTTCAGGTAATAGTGCCGCGGATTACTAAGGTGTATTATGCATGCAACTTAAATGTGGAGGCATCATGTCCGGCAAACGTATTGCACGTGAAAAAATGACGATCCAGAAAATGATCTCGCTGTATGAGAGCCAGTGCCCGCAGGCTTCAGACGAGCCGGGGCATTACGATGCGTTGTTTGCCTATGCGCAAAAACGACTGGATAAGTGCGTATTTGGTGAGGAGAAACCAGCTTGCAAACAGTGTCCGGTACACTGTTATCAACCTGCAAAACGCGAAGAGATGAAGCAGATTATGCGCTGGGCCGGGCCGAGGATGCTCTGGCGTCATCCGATCCTGACCGTGCGTCATCTGATTGATGACAAACGCCCGGTACCGGAATTGCCAGAGAAATTTAAGCCTAAGAAGTAATGTTGCTGTGTGCCGGATGGCGGCTGTGCCTTATCCGGCCTACAAAGGCATACGCATCTGCGCCATCAGCCACAATCGTTAAACCAGCGCATCCTTATCAATACCCAGTCGCTTCATGCGTGAGAGCAACGTTGTGCGTTTCAGTCCCAGCCGCTGTGCTGCGCCTTTTGGACCGGCGACCACACCGTTGGTCTCTTTCAGCACGCGCATAATCAACTGGAATTCATCTTCGCCTTCCTGCGCAACTTCGGTCGCCACCGGCGGTGTGCACGGCGCCGGCGTGATGATATCCGGCAGGGACAGTTGCAGCACGTTGCCTCTGGTCAGCAGGACCGCGCGTTCCACCACGTTTTCCAGTTCGCGCACGTTACCCGGCCACTCCATGCCGCTTAATGTGCGCAGCGCTTCAGCCGGAATGCTGTCGATATTGCGCCCCATCCGGCGAGCAATTTTAAAGGTGAAGGCTTTCACCAGCAGTGGGATATCTTCCGGGCGCTCGCGCAGCGGCGGCAGATGGATCGGGAAGACGTTCAGGCGATAGTACAGATCGTTGCGGAATTCGCGATCGGCCACCATTTTTTTCAGATCGCGGTTGGTGGCGGCGATCAACCGCACGTCGGTCTGGATCAGCTTGTTGCTGCCCAGGCGTTCAAATTCCTGCTCCTGCAGAACGCGCAGCAGCTTAGGCTGTAGCTCCAGCGGCATGTCGCCAACTTCGTCGAGAAACAGCGAGCTTTTATCGGCCAGTTCGAAACGCCCGATGCGCTGCGTACTGGCACCGGTAAACGCGCCACGCTCATGACCAAACAGGTCGCTTTCCAGCAGTCCGGCAGGCATCGCCGCACAGTTCATCTTCACCATCCGACGGGCGTTACGTCCGCTCAGATTGTGAATAGCCCTGGCAATCAGCTCTTTACCCGTTCCGGTCTCGCCCAGAATCAGCACGGTGCTGTCGCTTTGCGCCACCATCTCGACCTGTTTGAGCACGCTGTACATGGCTTCGCTGCGGCCAATGATTTCACCAAACTCACTGTCCACGTTATTGAGCTGCTCGGTCAATGCCAGGTTCTCATCGACCAGCCGTTCTTTCAGGCGGTGGATCTCCTGGTAGGCGAGGGCGTTATCGACAGCAATGGCCACGCGCTCGGCAATCTGGCGCAGCAGCTTGAGATTGGCGGTAGTGAAGACTTTTTCTTCGCACTGGGCCAGCTTGAGGACGCCAAGCATCGTGTTACCGGACATCAGCGGCAGCAGACACAAGGTTTGTAACTGGTTGCCCCAGGTGTCAAACAGCATGCGTTCGTAAGGCGCCAGCGCATCACGTTCGCTCAGGTTAATCAGCAGCATCTCTTTGCTTTTGAAAACCCGCTCAGAGAGCGTGCCCGCTTCGTCAACTTCGCTCTGCTCGTGCGCCGGATGATGCTCATCCAGATAGTGGGTGGAATAGATGCTCAGCTTATTTTTGCGATCGCTGCGCAGCACGATGCTGATGGCGTCGATATCGAAGTAGTGGTGGATCTCTTTGGCGACTTCGCTGACCAGCTCATCAATGTCCAGGCGGGAGAGCACCGCATTGGTGATGGCGACCAGGATACGAAAGTTGTCACGCTCACGACATAGCAGATCGTAGTCGACGTTGTTGCTGACCCGGTTCTGGATCTGTTCGGCCACGACGCCGACGATCTGGGTAAAGGTTTGCAGGCGGTTGTACTCTTTTTCACTCCACGGGCTGTCTTCGTGGCGGATAAATTCACAGCCGCCGAAGATGCGCCCATCGGCCGCCAGCGGCAGCAGACAGTAGTGACCAAATTGGGAGTACAACCCGCCGGATGCCAGCTGCGGCCAGGTTTCACTAAACTCATGATAGCTGCAGTGCAGGGCATCGGGACGAGACAGAATGCGGCGCACCGGACCGTGTGCCAGCACCGTTTCGTCTTCATAATCGATGGGTTTACCATTTTCACGCGTCGTAAAGTAACGCGCACGCTGCGTCTGCGCCTGCCATAACACAATAGCCGCACTGTCGGCCAGCGCCGAACGCTTGACCAACTGAGAAAGCGCCTCACTGAGAGACTGAAGATCGGGCTGCTGTAATAATGTACGAGTGATATCGAACAAGCCTTGCTGTCCGAGGTCGCTCATCGGTGTATACGACATATTGCTTTTCCAGGAAGCACCAACGGTGCAAAAACGGTAAATGAATTATAGGTATAAGTTGAAAATTATTGTCGGATGGCCAGGGTACGCCATCCGTAGGCCCGGTAAGCGAAGCGCCACCGGGCAATATATCAGCATATGCGTGGGAGTGGTTCGGCGTGTGGTAAATCAAGAGTTCGCTTCACGCCGTACAGTCCGGCCAGACGAACGCCTTTACGTTCCACCACTTCACCAATCAGCGCCGCATCGCGGCCCAACGGATGCGCGCGTAGCGCGGCAAGCACGCTTTCTGCGGCCTGGCGTTCCACGGCGATAACCAGTTTGCCTTCGTTGGCAAAGTTGAGCGCATCCAGACCGAGCAGTTCGCAGACGCCACGTACCGCTGGTTTCACCGGCAGGGATGATTCGGACAATTCAATGCCGAAGCCGCAGGCCGCCGCAAACTCGTGGGTGACTGCATTCACGCCGCCGCGAGTGGCGTCGCGCAGCGCTTTCACGCCGGGGATGTCACGCAGCGTCTGAATCAGCGGCGTTAACACCGCGCAGTCGCTGACCAGTTCACCGTCCAGCCCCAACTGCTCGCGCAGGTTAAGGATGGTTGCGCCGTGGTCGCCGAGCGTTCCGCTGACCAGCAGTACATCGCCTGGGCTCAGGGTTTGTGCACCCCAGTGGATAGTAGCGGGGATCGCGCCCATTCCGGCGGTGTTGATAAACAGTTTGTCCGCCGCGCCGCGCTGCACCACCTTGGTGTCGCCGGTGACGATGGCAATGCCCGCTTCGCGCGCGGTGGCCGCCATGCTGTTGACCACGGTTTTCAGCGTGTCCATCGGCAGACCTTCTTCGAGGATAAACCCGCAGGAGAGGTAGCGAGGGAGCGCTCCACTGACGGCGACGTCGTTAGCCGTACCGCAGACAGCCAGCTTGCCGATATTGCCGCCAGGGAAGAACAGCGGATCAATCACGTAGCTGTCGGTCGAAAATGCCAGACGGTCGCCTTCAGCCATCAGTTGCGCCAGATCCAGACGCGCCTGATCTTCTTGTTCCGCCAGCCACGGATTCGCAAATGCTTCCATAAACAGGCTATTGATCAATTGTTGCATAGCCTGACCGCCGCTACCGTGGGCGAGTTGTACGCTGTTCATGCTTCACACTCCTGCTGACGATACTGATACCAGGCGGCACACGCGCCTTCGGAGGAGACCATCAGGGCGCCAAATGCGGTCTCCGGATTACAGGTTTTACCAAATAACGGGCACTGATGCGGTTTACATCTGCCGGTCAGCACCTCGCCGCAGCGCGCGCGCGGGTCGTCATACACCTGCTGTGGCGCCGGTTTGAAATGTGCTTCGGCATCAAAACGTTGGTAGTCAGGCGTCAGATGAACGCCGGAAGATTCGATAACGCCCAGACCGCGCCATTCGCTGTCGCCATCGACGCAGAACACCTCGGCGATAGCCTGCTGCGCCAGGGCGTTACCGGCATCCGGCACCACGCGACGGTACTGGTTCTCAACCTGGCTGTGGTCGGCAATTTTCTGCTCAATCAGCATTACCACGCCTTGCAGCAGATCCAGCGGTTCGAAACCGGCGACCACCAGCGGGCGATGGAAATCGGAGGCGATGAAATTATAAGCATCGGTGCCAATGACCATGCTGACGTGACCCGGTGCTAAAAAGGCGTCAATACCGTTATCTGGCTGTTCCAGCAGGCTACGCAGTGTTGGGATCAGCGTAATGTGCTGACAGAAAAAGTAGAAGTTTTGCACGTCACGCTGTCTTGCCTGCTGGAGCGTGATGGCGGTCGTCGGCATGGTGGTTTCAAAACCCAGACCAAAGAACACGACTTTGCGGGTCGGGTTTTCCTGCGCCATCTTCAGGGCATCCATCGGCGAATAGACGATACGGATATCTGCGCCACGCGCTTTGGCCTGCAGCAGCGACCCCTGTTTTCCCGGGACGCGCATCGCGTCGCCAAAGGTGCAGAAAATCACTTCCGGGTGGCTGGCAATTTCTACGCAGCTGTCAATTCTGCCCATCGGCAGCACGCAAACCGGGCAGCCGGGGCCGTGAATAAACTCCACGTTTTCAGGCAGCAGTTGGTCAAGACCGAATTTGAAAATAGCGTGGGTATGGCCACCGCACACTTCCATAATGCGCAGCGGACGTTCAGCGGTGTAGGGGAGGTGAGCGGCACGTTCACACAGGTGGTCAATCAACTGCATCACCTGTTCTGGTGCGCGATATTCGTCAACGAAACGCATTTATTTTTCCTCGCCGTACAGCAACGCGCCGACATCCGGCTCAACGTCAAACATGTTTTGCAGCGCCTCGAGCGTGTCGCGCGCTTCAGCCTCATTAATGATGCTCATGGCAAAACCAACGTGCACCAGGACCCATTGCCCCAGACGTGGTTGACCGTGCTCATCACAACTACCGACCAGCGTCAGGTCGACGTCGCGCTGAATACCGCAAACATCGACCTTGGCCTGGTTTCCCTCAATGGTGCGGATTTGACCCGGAACACCTATGCACATCGCTGCGTCTCCAGCCAGGAGAGCCATTGATCCATGCCTTCACCGCTGGTGGCGGAAATCAGGATGATCTCAATTTCCGGGTTCACTTCCCGGGCGCTGGCGATGCATTGTTCAACATCAAAATTGAGGTACGGCAGCAGGTCGACTTTGTTGAGTAGCATCAGCGAGGCGGCGGCAAACATATGCGGGTATTTCAGCGGTTTGTCTTCGCCTTCGGTAACGGAAAGCACCGCCACTTTATGACGTTCGCCGAGGTCGAAGCTCGCCGGGCATACCAGGTTACCGACGTTTTCAATGAACAGAATACCGTTGTCTGCCAGCGGCAGTCGCGGCGCGGCATCGGCAATCATTTGTGCATCAAGATGGCAGCCTTTACCGGTGTTCACCTGGATGGCGGGCGTACCGGTGGCGCGAATACGCGCGGCATCGTTAACCGTCTGCTGGTCGCCTTCGATCACCGCACACGGCACGCTGTCTTTCAGCTTCATCAATGTTTCGGTTAACAGCGTTGTTTTACCGGAACCGGGGCTGGAGACCAGATTCAGCACCAGATGCTGACGGGCGGCGAAGCGGGCGCGGTTACGCTCGGCCAGACGGTTGTTCTTGTCCAGCACGTCAATTTCCACTTCCAGCATACGGCGCTGGCTCATGCCTGGCGCGTGGGTGCCGGCTTCACCATGACCGTAGTGTAAATCGCCTTCTTCAGTTTGGCTCGGGGTGAAACTGGCGGTCTTCACTCCGGTAATATTTAGCGCCGGACGAGCGGCCGGGGCAAATGGCGCGCTGCGAAACGCCGAGTGGGGGTTATGTTCATCACCCTCTATATAAAGGTTGCCTTCAGCGCAACCACATGTCGTACACATCGCTCACTCCTGATCTATTGCTTGTTACTCGCTTTTTGCCGGATGGCGACGCTAACGTCTTATCCGGCCTACTTTGTCACCAGCTTTAATCTTCAGCATCGCCTATTTCAATTCGTCGAATCTGCAGGCCGTCATCGGCCACGATTCTTAGCATGTCGCTGTGACATTGCGGACAACGGCGCACGCGCTGGGTCAGTAAGGTGACGTACTGCTGGCATGTTTCACACCAACATTCGGCTTCTTGTTCTTCGAGGTGGAGTTTACAACCTTCTGCAAGGGTGCCACGGCATACCAGATCAAAACAAAAGGCGAGAGCGCTGGTTTCTACGCAAGAAAATGCGCCAATTTTGAGCCAGACCGCAGTAACCCGTTTTGCACCGTGTTGCGTAGCCTGTTGTTCAATCAATTCCAGTGCCCGTTGGCAGAGGGTTATTTCGTGCATATCGCCTCCCATGTTGTTATCGGGATAAAAGCAAAAAACATGCCAAACTGAATTTTTTCACCCGTGACAATGACGACGATGACGAAATGACATGTCGTCACGACTAGTAATTTATTTATCCATATGAAATATAAGCAATTAAATATTGGCATGAAACGTGCTTAACGCAGAATGTCTCTGCTAAACGGGTAACCTGACATGACTATTTGGGAAATAAGCGAAAAAGCCGATTACATCGCTGAACGGCATCGTCGCCTACAGGACCAGTGGCGTATTTATTGCAACTCGCTGGTACAGGGGATCACCCTGTCGAAAGCGCGTTTACATCATGCGATGAGCTGCGCGCCGGACAAGGACCTGTGCTTTGTCTTGTTTGAGCACTTCGTTATCTACGTCACGCTGGCGGACGGCTTTAACAGCCATACCATCGAGTACTACGTTGAAACGAAAGATGGCGAAGATAAGCAGTTGATTGCACAGGCACAACTGTCTCTCGACGGCAAGGTCGATGACCGTATCAGCAACCGCGATCGGGAACAGGTGCTGGAGCACTATCTCGAAAAAATCGCCAGCGTCTACGACAGCCTGTACACCGCGGTTGAAAACAATATGCCAGTGAATTTAAGCCAACTGGTAGAGGGTCATAGCCCGGTTTAAGCCTCGGGTGTGTCCACGTAAGTCATGATGCGGTGCGTATGCTGCGTCACGACAGTTTAGGGAATGGGCATGTCGATAAGTGTCGAAAATGACATTTGATAGACATGTTTTCGTCAAAAATGACTATCACCTGAGGAATGCCTGGTGAATCGTTTTGTAATTGCTGACTCCACTCTTTGTATCGGCTGCCACACCTGTGAAGCCGCCTGCTCAGAGACACATCGCCAGCATGGCCTGCAGTCAATGCCGCGCCTGAAAGTGATGCTAAATGAAAAAGAATCTGCGCCGCAGCTTTGCCACCAGTGTGAAGATGCGCCTTGTGCCACCGTTTGTCCGGTCAATGCGATTAACCGTGTCGATGGTGCCGTACAGCTGAATGAAAGCCTGTGCGTGAGCTGCAAACTGTGCGGGATCGCCTGTCCGTTTGGGGCCATTGAGTTTTCAGGCAGCCGTCCGCTGCATATCCCGGCGAACGCCAATACGTCAAAAGCGCCTCCTGCTCCGCCAGCGCCAGCTCGTGTCAGCACGCTGCTGGACTGGGTGCCGGGTATTCGCGCCATTGCGGTGAAATGCGACTTGTGTAGCTTTGATGAACAAGGTCCGGCCTGCGTGCGCATGTGCCCAACGCAAGCCCTGCATCTGGTGAGCAATATGGACATCGCCCGCGCCAGCAAACGTAAGCGTGAGCTGACGTTCAATACCGACTTCGGCGATCTCACCTTGTTTCAGCAGGCTCAGAGTGGGGATGCAAAATGAGCGCAATTTCACTGATTAACAGCGGCGTGGCCTGGTTTACGGCGGCGGCGGTTCTGGCATTTCTGTTTTCGTTTCATAAGCCGTTAAGCGGCTGGATCGCCGGTGTCGGCGGTGCGGTGGGTAGCCTCTGTACGGCGGCTGCGGGGTTCCTCGTACTGACCCGCGCCGTTGCGGTTAGCGGCGTGATGCCGTTTATCGGTCATAGCCTGCAAATGTCGCCGCTGAACGCTATCTGGCTGATTACGCTGGGTCTGTGCGGCCTGTTCGTCAGCCTGTACAACATCGACTGGCACCGTCACCCGCAGGTAAAAGCCAACGGACTGCTGGTTAATCTGCTGATGGCGGCGGCGGTGTGCGCGGTGGTTGCCAGCAATCTCGGCACGCTGGTGGTGATGGCGGAAATCATGGCGCTGTGTGCGGTGTTCCTGACCGGGTGCAGCAAAGAAGGCAAGCTGTGGTTTGCGCTGGGTCGTGTCGGTACGCTGCTGTTGGCGATCGCTTGCTATCTGGTGTGGCAGCGCTACGGTACGCTGGAACTGCGCTTGCTCGACCTGCGCACTCAGCAACTGCCGCTCGGTGCTGACATCTGGCTGTTGGGTGTGGCGGGCTTTGGTCTGCTGGCCGGGATTATCCCACTGCACGGTTGGGTGCCACAGGCACACGCCAACGCCAGTGCACCGGCGGCGGCGCTGTTCTCTACCGTGGTAATGAAGGTGGGTCTGCTGGGTATTCTGTCCCTGTCGCTGCTGGGCGGTAATGCACCGCTGTGGTGGGGCGTTACGCTACTGGTGCTGGGGATGATCACCGCGTTTATCGGCGGCCTGTATGCCCTGATGGAGCACAACATCCAGCGTCTGCTGGCGTACCACACGCTGGAAAACATCGGCATTATCCTGCTGGGTCTGGGTGCTGGCGTGACCGGTATTTCCCTTAACCAACCGGCACTGATCGCACTTGGCCTGACCGGCGGTTTGTATCACCTGGTCAACCATAGCCTGTTCAAAAGCGTCCTGTTTTTGGGCGCAGGCAGCATCTGGTTCCGCACCGGTCACCGTGATATCGAGAAACTGGGCGGTATCGGTAAACGTATGCCGGTGATTTCTCTGGCGATGCTGGTTGGCCTGATGGCGATGGCCGCGCTGCCGCCGCTGAACGGCTTTGCCGGTGAATGGGTTATCTATCAATCCTTCTTCAAGCTGGGTAATAGCGGCGCGTTCATCGGTCGTCTGTTAGGACCGTTGCTGGCTGTCGGTTTGGCCATTACCGGCGCGCTGGCGGTGATGTGTATGGCGAAAGTCTACGGTGTGACGTTCCTCGGCGCACCGCGCACGAAGGAAGCGGAAAACGCCTGCTGCGCGCCTATCCTGATGAGCGTGAGCGTGGTTGCGTTGGCTATCTGCTGCGTGATTGGCGGCGTTGCTGCCCCATGGTTGCTGCCGCTGATTTCTGCCGCTGTTCCGCTACCGCTGGAAACGGCGAATACCACCGTATCTCAGCCGATGATCACGCTGCTGCTGATCGCGTGTCCGCTGCTGCCGTTCATCATCATGGCTATTTTCAAAGGCAACCGCCTGCCGTCACGTTCACGCGGTTCCGCGTGGGTGTGTGGTTACGATCACGAGCAGTCAATGGTGATCACTGCGCACGGCTTTGCCATGCCGGTTAAAGAAGCCTTTGCTCCGGTACTCAAACTGCGTAAATGGCTGAACCCGGTATCCTGGGTTCCGGGCTGGCAGAACGCGGCGGCACCGGTGTTGTTCCGTCGCCTGGCGCTGATTGAGCTGGCGGTGCTGGTGGTGATTGTGGTTTCACGAGGAGCCTGAGAATGAGTGTTTTATATCCGTTAATTCAGGCGCTGGTGCTGTTTGCCGCGGCGCCGCTGTTGTCCGGTATTACCCGCGTGGCGCGTGCGCGTTTGCATAACCGCCGCGGTCCGGGCGTGTTGCAGGAATATCGCGACATTATCAAGCTGCTGGGCCGTCAGAGCATTGCGCCAGCGGATTCCAGCTGGGTCTTCCGCCTGACGCCGTTTGTGATGGTGGGCGTTATGCTGACTATCGCTACCGCGCTGCCGGTGGTGACCGTGGGCTCGCCGCTACCGCAACTGGGTGATTTGATCACGCTGATTTACCTGTTTGCCATTGCCCGCTTCTTCTTTTCTATCGCCGGTCTGGATACCGGTAGCCCGTTCACCGCTATCGGCGCCAGCCGTGAAGCGATGCTCGGCGTACTGGTGGAGCCGATTCTGCTGCTGGGCTTGTGGGTGGCGGCGCAGGTTGCTGGTTCGACCCACATCAGCAACATTGCCGATACCATTTATCACTGGCCTGCCGCGCGTAGCATCCCTTTGATTCTGGCGCTGTGCGCCTGTGCCTTCGCCACCTTTATCGAAATGGGCAAGCTGCCGTTCGACCTCGCGGAAGCCGAGCAGGAGCTGCAGGAAGGTCCGCTGACCGAATACAGCGGCAGCGGCTTTGCGGTGCTCAAGTGGGGTATCAGCCTCAAGCAACTGGTCGTTTTGCAAATGTTTGTCGGCGTGTTCCTGCCGTGGGGGCAGATGGAAACCTTCACTGCGGGCGGGCTGCTGCTGGCGCTGGTGATTGCTGTCGTTAAGCTGGTCCTCGGCGTGCTGGTCATCGCCCTGTTTGAAAACAGCATGGCGCGTCTGCGTTTTTGCGCCACTTCACGCGTGACCTGGGCCGGTTTTGGGTTTGCGTTTTTAGCCTTCGTCTCCTTGCTGGTGGCGTGATTTAAGAGAGTTTGAACATGTCTGAAGAAAAAGTAGGTCAACACTATCTCGCCGCTCTGCACCAGGCCTTCCCGGGCGTGGTGCTGGATGAAGGCTGGCAGACCAAAGATCAGCTGACCATCACCGTGAAGGTCAACTATCTGCCGGAAGTAGTTGAATTTCTCTACTACAAACAGGGCGGCTGGTTGTCGGTGCTGTTTGGTAACGACGAACGTCAGCTGTGCGGCCATTACGCCGTCTACTATGTCATGTCGATGGAACAGGGCACCAAGTGCTGGATAACCGTTCGCGTAGAAGTCGACGCCAATAAACTGGAGTTCCCGTCCGTGACGCCGCGCGTACCGGCCGCTGTTTGGGGCGAGCGTGAAGTGCGCGACATGTACGGCTTGATCCCGGTAGGGTTACCGGACGAACGCCGTCTGGTACTGCCGGATGACTGGCCGGACGAACTCTATCCGCTGCGTAAAGACAGCATG
>NZ_SZWM01000570.1:0-618 GCF_005280805.1 Citrobacter sp. TBCS-14 | reverse complement strand
GGCCTGCTTGCCTATATCGGAACCCGCCTTGATACCGAAGAAACCGGTGTAACGCTGCGTGAAGTGCTGCTGGACAGCAAGCTGGTATTCAGCAAACCACAGGATCGCCTGTTTGCCGGCCAGATTGACCGTATGGACCGCTTTGCGCTGCGCTATCGCGCACGTAAATTTCAGAGCGAGCAGTACCGTATGCCGTGGAGTGGTTTGCGTGGTCAACGTACCAGCCTGATCCCCCACCAGCTTAATATTGCCCATGATGTCGGTCGTCGCCATGCCCCTCGCGTTTTACTGGCAGATGAAGTGGGCCTGGGAAAAACCATTGAAGCCGGGATGATCCTGCATCAGCAACTGCTGTCCGGTGCCGCCGAACGCGTGCTGATCATCGTCCCTGAGNGAGACGCTACAGCACCAGTGGCTGGTCGAAATGCTGCGTCGTTTCAACCTGCGTTTTGCGCTGTTTGATGATGAGCGTTATGCAGAAGCGCAGCACGATGCCTACAACCCGTTTGAAACCGAACAGTTGGTTATCTGTTCGCTCGACTTTGCCCGTCGCAGTAAACAGCGCCTGGAGCATCTGTGTGACGCCGAATGGGATCTGCTGATTGTCGATGAAGCGCA
>NZ_SZWM01000571.1:219-554 GCF_005280805.1 Citrobacter sp. TBCS-14 | reverse complement strand
GTCGCCTTAAGTATGGCCAGTCAGAGAAGAGAGTGCCTGGGATTAAGGTCACAAAAAAGCCATCCCGAAGGATGGCTTAAGAGAAGGAGGAATCAATTACCCGCGCTGACGAACAGCTTCAAACAGGCAAATTCCTGTCGCAACAGAGACGTTAAGCGATGAAACACTCCCGGCCATTGGGATGCTGATCAGTTCATCACAGTGTTCACGGGTCAGACGGCGCATACCTTCGCCCTCTGCACCCATTACCAGCGCCAGACGTCCGGTCATTTTGCTCTGATACAACGTATGGTCAGCTTCGCCTGCGGTACCAACGATCCAGATGTTCTCTTCCT
>NZ_SZWM01000571.1:0-176 GCF_005280805.1 Citrobacter sp. TBCS-14 | reverse complement strand
CGCCACAGGCGACTTTTTTCGCCGTCGCATTCAGCTGCGCAGAACGATCCTTCGGTACGATAACCGCATGCACGCCGGCAGCATCGGCGCTACGCAAACATGCGCCCAGGTTATGTGGATCAGTGACGCCATCGAGGATCAAAAAGAACGGCTGATCGAGTGTAGCAATCAGATCC
>NZ_SZWM01000574.1:294-577 GCF_005280805.1 Citrobacter sp. TBCS-14 | reverse complement strand
GACCTTCTCGGGCGGAAACTGGCACAGTGTAGCCATATACCTGATTCTTTTTCATGGGGTTCCTCAACATGATACTTGTGGCGTAATCGTGACACAAAGCAGCATCCAGCACCAGCGGCCCGGGCACCAGCAGAAAAAACTGAAATTGAGTCCGGGACGTCTGGTCAGCTATCAGGCATCAGGTTCCAGCATGCCGCGTGACGGGCGTTTATGGCTAAACTGCCAACCCAGCGCGAGGAAGGTGATAAAGCCGATAATGCCGAGCATCACCCAAGGGAGTTCT
>NZ_SZWM01000574.1:0-186 GCF_005280805.1 Citrobacter sp. TBCS-14 | reverse complement strand
ATGGCTAATCCGAGGCGGCTAAAGCCCATGTAACTGCCCCGTGCGCGCGCATTTGCCAACGACGCGCTCAACGTCTCGCGCGCCGGTTCGGCGATGATAGAACCGATATAGAAGGTGCAAATCAGGGTGAAAAGCTGCTGTAAATTCCCGACCAGACCGATGGGCATCATGCTAAGAGACATGATC
>NZ_SZWM01000575.1:406-596 GCF_005280805.1 Citrobacter sp. TBCS-14 | reverse complement strand
AGCCACAGCGTATCGCCATCATTCATGACAAACAGCAGTACGGTGAAGGCCTGGCGCGTTCGGTGCAGGACAGCCTGAAAGCAGGTAAAGCCAACATCGTTTTCTTTGACGGTATCACTGCCGGGGAAAAAGATTTTTCTGCGCTGATCGCCCGCCTGAAAAAAGAAAATATCGACTTCGTTTATTACGG
>NZ_SZWM01000575.1:0-184 GCF_005280805.1 Citrobacter sp. TBCS-14 | reverse complement strand
GTACGTGTGGATCACTTATGCAGCCGTCCAGTCATTGGCGACAGCAATGGATCGTAGCGGTAGCAAAGAGCCGCTGGACCTGGTGAAAGATCTGAAAGCACACGGGGCTGATACCGTGATTGGGCCGCTGAAATGGGACGAAAAAGGCGATTTGAAGGGATTTGAGTTTGGTGTCTTCCAGTGG
>NZ_SZWM01000572.1:320-614 GCF_005280805.1 Citrobacter sp. TBCS-14 | reverse complement strand
GTACCATCCGGCACAATGCTGTGATATTGCCGGATGGCGGCTTCGCCTTATCAGGCCTACGTTCGGTTAGGCTGTCTGTAGCTTAAATACGGCCATGGCTTCGATTAGCGCTGAAGACTGCTCTTCCAGCGAGCGGGTAGCCGCTGATGACTGCTGTACCAGCGCCGCATTTTGCTGCGCCGTTTCATCCATCTGAATCACCGCAATATTCACCTGCTCAATGCCGCGACTCTGTTCCTGGGACGCACTGGCAATTTCACGCATCAGTTTGGTCATACGCATGACCTCGGTCGC
>NZ_SZWM01000572.1:0-176 GCF_005280805.1 Citrobacter sp. TBCS-14 | reverse complement strand
CGGAGGCGTTAAGCGCAAGGATATTGGTCTGGAAAGCAATACCGTCAATCACACTGAGGATATCGGCAATTCGGCTGGAGCTACCGGAAATATCGCGCATTTTTTCAATTACATAACACACCATCTCACTGCCCCTATCGGCGGTATCCGATACCGATTTTGCCAGCTGATGCGCC
>NZ_SZWM01000573.1:0-480 GCF_005280805.1 Citrobacter sp. TBCS-14 | reverse complement strand
ATCGCCATAATACGTCCCAACCTTTTCAGGTCGGTCATACTGGCGATGGAAGACATGACGCTGATCCCCACCAGTGGCACAATAATCATAAATAACAGGTTCAGGAATATCTGACCTATCGGCTGGAGTTTACCTGCAAACGATGGGGCATAAATACCTAATAAGCCGCCAATAACCAGAGCAAATAATAAAATAATCGACGATCTGTAGGGTTCGAGTCGTGACCACATAATGGGTACCTTTTAAATTATATAATTTTTAATGAGACTACATTCACAACTTGATGCGTTTCAGGCCTGCCTCCNGATTAAATTCACAATGTGATGAGTTTCCGTTTCGCCTCCTTTTATTTTGTGACGTAACTCACCTAAGTTGTTATTTTTTCATTTTGCCAGCAAGTTGTTTCCTGTGATTCAATAGTTGCATGTTTAAAAGGCGAATGTAACGGCCTATTCGTACCGTTTTTGCAAATCACTTGTG
>NZ_SZWM01000578.1:0-618 GCF_005280805.1 Citrobacter sp. TBCS-14 | reverse complement strand
ATCTCTAAAGTAAATAGTGCTGTTAAGCGGGAGACTTACACTTGTACGGCTGCGTTATCATTACTATACATCCCAAATATATTTTTTAAAAAGAATCCTAACAATTCAGGTAAACCCAACCACATTCTACCGGAATGGCTCAAAACCCTTTTCTAACATAATGTCCTTCATTATGCATTCTTAGATTTTAGAGGCTCAATGTTAATGTCTATTTGTGGCTTATAGTAGGACTTACAGTAACAACAACAATTATGCAAAGTCCTAATCGACTCAGGTTCCTTCAGTAAATTTATGATTCCCTTCTTACCACACATATTTAGATCTCCGATCTGACATTGGAACGATTGCTGGAGCGCTATCGTGAACATGGAGCATTTTCTCTTCTAAACCGATGTTGTAGCCAGTCTAGTAACTAGAAACTGATGCCGGACTGTAAATAGANGCTTTTTTTGATATCCCGGCCAAATGATTGTGTTGCCGATATTCCTCCGGCGTCATATTTTCAGTGATTCATGCGGGCGTTCACAGTTATATTCTGACACCCATCTCTCCGTGATTTTCCGCACTTCATTCAGCATTCTGAACAGATAAAAATCGAGTATTTCTGTACGGTATGTT
>NZ_SZWM01000579.1:330-525 GCF_005280805.1 Citrobacter sp. TBCS-14 | reverse complement strand
CTGGCCTTGTGTGATACGCGTCCCGCCAAACAGACCTTTCATTAATTCGCTACGTCCGGCACCAACCAGGCCGAACAGTCCGACGATTTCGCCGCTACGCACCGATAAGCTGATCGGAGTGCGCACGCCTGGCGCTTTTACCTCATGCAGACGCAGACGCTCCGCGCCATAAGGTCTGGCTTTCCAGCCATAGAT
>NZ_SZWM01000579.1:0-192 GCF_005280805.1 Citrobacter sp. TBCS-14 | reverse complement strand
CGCTGAGGGCGAAAATCTCCTCCATGCGGTGCGAAACGTACAGAATGATGCGGCCCTCATTGCGTAGCTCACGAATTACGCGAAACAGATTGTCAATCTCCCTGGCGGAAAGAGAGCTGGTGGGTTCATCAAAAGCGATAATCTTGGCATTACGCGCCAGCGCCTTAGCAATCTCCACCATTTGCCACTGAC
>NZ_SZWM01000576.1:0-499 GCF_005280805.1 Citrobacter sp. TBCS-14 | reverse complement strand
ATGAAGCCATCCAACACGAAGTGTTTGGCCCGGTAATGACCATTCAGTCGTTTTCTGGTGATGAAGACGCGTTGCGCAAAGCGAATGATGTGGAATATGGCCTGGCCGCGAGCGTCTGGACCTGTAATCACNACAGCGTTTTTGCATTGACCTCGATTTTGGCACGGTGTGGATCAACAACCATATTCCACTGTGTGCGGAAATGCCGCACGGCGGGTTCAAGAAATCCGGCTACGGTAAAGATCTCTCCTCTTATTCACTCGATGAGTACACCCGAGTGAAACATATCATGTGCGATATTTCTGAATAGCGGGTAATACGATGAAAACATTAAAAATAGCCGCACTTTCATTGGTGATGTTCTCAGGATTCAGTCTGGCAGAAAGCTCACCGCTGAACACGGTTAAAGCATATATGGCAGCATGGAATGCGCATAATGCGCCGCTGGCTGCCCAGTACCTGGCGGACGATGCCGTTTATTACGATGCCGCCGCAGGAG
>NZ_SZWM01000577.1:291-572 GCF_005280805.1 Citrobacter sp. TBCS-14 | reverse complement strand
CGTGATTCTGACAGCGGTAAGATGGTCTGAAACGACACACTTTTACAGCCGTCAAAGAGAAATTCCATGAAATCCGTATTAACCCTTTCCGCCAGCCTGCTTATGGGCCTGCTGCTGAGCAACGCCGCACACGCTAACGATCATAAAGTCCTCGGCGTGATCGCCATGCCCCGTAATGAAACCAACGATCTGACGCTGAAACTTCCCGTTTGCCGCGTGGTGAAACGCATTCAACTTACGGCCGATCATGGTGATTTACAGCTCAGTGGTGCATCGGTTTA
>NZ_SZWM01000577.1:0-179 GCF_005280805.1 Citrobacter sp. TBCS-14 | reverse complement strand
GACAATAAGCGCTGCGTGAAAAAAATTACCTTCTCCGGCCATACAGTGAACTCTTCTGATATGGCAACGTTGAAAATCATTGGCGACGACTAATCCCTTCTGCACAAGTAGAATTCAGTATGAATGTCACCTATTTGAATGACGACGATCTCGACTTTCTTCAGCATTGCAGTGAGGAG
>NZ_SZWM01001341.1:0-497 GCF_005280805.1 Citrobacter sp. TBCS-14 | reverse complement strand
AGACATTGAACCGCTGATTGGTAAAGTCCGTTTTTCCCGCCTCGGGATTAAACTCGCTGAAACCCACAATAAGGGTTACCGCTGGCAGCATGAGGCAGTTATCGCNAATAAAGGGTACCGCTGGCAACATGAGGCCGTCATCGCTCTCGCCAACCCACATCACCGCAACGCGTTCGAACTGAACCTTGAAGAAGCAGAAGAGTGGTATCGCGGCAGAGATGTCTACCCGCAGACCGCGCCTGCCAGCGACGACGTGCTGGTCACCTTCCAGCACCAGCCGATTGGGCTGGCAAAACGGATTGGTTCACGGTTGAAGAACAGCTATCCACGCGATCTTGTCCGGGATGGCAAACTCTTTACAGGATAACGCACGTTTTTACTGGCGCTTTTGCCCACGTTGACTACGCTGAAAAATGGGCGGCTTAACTGGTCGTACCACAACCCGCAAATCAACGGAGAGCACGATGATGAAAACCAGTGTGCGCATTGGCGCTTTT
>NZ_SZWM01001294.1:342-560 GCF_005280805.1 Citrobacter sp. TBCS-14 | reverse complement strand
GTGCAATGAAATTTGATTTACCGCTGAGAAGATAGTTGCGGTTATTAATCTTCGCAGCCAGTTTCCCTTCGCCGGTCAAATCTGTTTTCACAATGATGCCAGACCGCTGCCGCTCTTTACTCAGGCCGAAATCTTTACCTGCCCACGCCAGAGAACCCTGGGAAGAGAAGTTCATATTGGTGGAGTTGTCAGCAGAACGCGTTACCGATACGGTGCCG
>NZ_SZWM01001294.1:0-197 GCF_005280805.1 Citrobacter sp. TBCS-14 | reverse complement strand
CCCTCAGCATACTGCTTGCGCGCGCTAAGATTACCCTGAGTACTGCCATAGCGATCCCGGGAGACGCCCATGCTCAACCAGGATGCCAACGGCAACGATAAATCCAGACTGACATAACGTTCCTGTCGCCCATCGTCATTCCGGTTGTTGTAGTAATAACGCTGAATACCTGCACGCAACCCAACCGTGGCATACCT
>NZ_SZWM01000463.1:405-586 GCF_005280805.1 Citrobacter sp. TBCS-14 | reverse complement strand
TAATTCACGCTGTCGTTATTAAGACGACAGCGTGAACCATTATCAGCAATTAGTGGATGCCGCCAATGCGGCTCAAACGAACACCGGTTGGCCACTCACCTTCTTGTTTGTCGAAACTCATCCAGATTGCGGTCGCTTTACCTACCAGATTCGCTTCCGGTACAAATCCCCAGTAACGGCT
>NZ_SZWM01000463.1:0-176 GCF_005280805.1 Citrobacter sp. TBCS-14 | reverse complement strand
CCCCGCCGTTGCGGCGAGCAAACGTCTGCACAAAATCACTTGGCTGAACATCAGAGTACGTTACCGGCAGCGCGTTTTCACAAGCCTGACCAGAACTGCATCCTGGCTGAATCGTCACCTCTTTCGCCACCGGATCGTACGTCACTTTGTCTCCCGGTAAACCGACAGCGCGTTTG
>NZ_SZWM01000465.1:292-543 GCF_005280805.1 Citrobacter sp. TBCS-14 | reverse complement strand
ATCAACCTTAAACCGCTGGATGAACGTGACGATCGCGTGCAGAAAGTGATCGCCCGGTTACAGGACGCGGTTGACAGGGTTCCCGGAGTTGACCTTTATCTTCAGCCCACTCAGGATCTGACGATTGATACTCAGGTCAGCCGGACGCAATATCAGTTCACGCTGCAAGCAACTTCCCTGGATGCCCTCAGCACCTGGGTTCCGCAGCTGTTAGCAAAACTACAGCAGCTACCGCAACTATCCGATGTCAG
>NZ_SZWM01000465.1:0-211 GCF_005280805.1 Citrobacter sp. TBCS-14 | reverse complement strand
GCATCAGCATGGCGGATGTCGATAACGCCCTGTACAACGCCTTCGGTCAGCGGCTGATTTCAACCATTTACACCCAGGCCAACCAGTATCGCGTGGTGTTAGAACATGACATCAACAATACCCCTGGGATTGCTGCGCTGGATACCATTCGTCTGACCAGTAGCGACGGTGGCATAGTACCGCTCAGCGCGATCGCCAGTATTGAACAGCG
>NZ_SZWM01000464.1:296-487 GCF_005280805.1 Citrobacter sp. TBCS-14 | reverse complement strand
TCTCCCGGGTCGGGATAGGTGCGTATAACATTGTTATTAGGGTAACAATTTGTATAGGCGTCAAGGTGATTTAAAACTCTGGCTATTTTATATATCTCTTTGGTGGATGAACTACATTTAGAACAATTGCATTGTCACTCGATATTTTCAGGGTTAATTATTAATAATAAAACAGGAGACTATGACAAAGC
>NZ_SZWM01000464.1:0-219 GCF_005280805.1 Citrobacter sp. TBCS-14 | reverse complement strand
CATCCCGCCTGGTTACACTATTATTTTACTACCCAGCGCCTCAAACATCTCCAGATCGCCAGTTAGCCAAATTGATATCACCCAAAAGTATGCGAAAGTATATTTACTGATATATTATCTCATGCCGCACCGATGCAACCCGGCGGCTTGTTTAGAGGTCGCTCCGGCAATATAGAGATGCAAAACAAGTGTAGGGACATTTTATGTGAAAATAAAACT
>NZ_SZWM01000467.1:300-592 GCF_005280805.1 Citrobacter sp. TBCS-14 | reverse complement strand
TCTTTATCGAGATGCATAAAGCGGAAAGTCTGGTCGACCTGATCGTTAACGAGGGTCAGATTCAGGTTGTAGTGCTGAGCGATACGTTTCCAGTATTCGATACCGGAACCACCCAGTGGATCAACGCCCAGCGTCAGACCCGCTTTCTGGATTGCCGCCATATCGACGATATCTGCCAGCCCTTCCACGAAGGGTTGAACCAGGTCTTGTTCTTTAACATGACCGGACGCCAGCGCGGCATCCAGCGGAATACGCTTCACGCCTTTCAGACCATCAGCCAACAGTGCATTAG
>NZ_SZWM01000467.1:0-192 GCF_005280805.1 Citrobacter sp. TBCS-14 | reverse complement strand
GTGATCACAATGCCGTCAGCCAGCGGACCGCCTTTTTTATTGTGGACCAGGATAGCATTCGACACGGCAGGGGTGGGCGTAAAGCCGTTGTTTTCCTGCACAATGACATCAACACCGTTCGCTGCCAGCACTTCCAGCACAGAGATGAAAGCCGGTTCAGACAACGCGTGGGTATCCTTGCCCACATAGCAC
>NZ_SZWM01000466.1:0-556 GCF_005280805.1 Citrobacter sp. TBCS-14 | reverse complement strand
AAAGGCGATCTGGCCGCTGTACTGGTGAAAAACAAATTCACCGTCGGTGACAGTCTGGAGCTGATGACGCCTCAGGGTAACGTCAATTTCACCCTTGAGCAGATGGAAAACGCGAAAGGCGAAGCTATGCCAGTTGCGCCTGGTGATGGTTATACCGTATGGATGCCCGTACCGCANAGATATCGATCTGAATTATGCATTGTTAATGCGTAATTTTGCCGGTGAGTCCACGCGCAACCCGCATGATAAGTAGTTAGTTACGGTTATTTTTCAGCGTTCGGAAGATTCTTAGAAATCGATCACATACCGTTTCGTTCAATAAGGGTATTATCCGTTTCGCTGAAAAACATAACCCATAAATGCTAGCTGTACCAGGAACCACCTCCTTAGCCTGCGTAATCTCCCTTACGCAGGCTTATTTTTTGCCTGCCGTTTATACTCTCCGAGTCCCCCCAATTCAAATCACTACTTTCAGGCGAAAAAAAACCGGGCATTACACCCGGTTTATCATGTAATTAGAAATTAATGGGCAGCTTCTGGCTTGTGCTTTTGCGCA
>NZ_SZWM01000469.1:0-520 GCF_005280805.1 Citrobacter sp. TBCS-14 | reverse complement strand
CATCATCATTCCAGCAACCTTTGAACGGGCGTTCATTCCCCCTCTCTGCTGTTGGATATGCCCTTCCTGCTGCAAAAATATCTCACCCTGCAGAGTACTGTTAGCGAGCTGTCCCTTGGTGATATGGGGTACGGAAGGGATCTGAAGAACCTTTTGCGTCCAGTCTTCACCTTTCAGGCCGTTACCACGGCTAATCGCCCGGACCAAATTGCCATTGCGATAAACNCCTTCGGCTGTACCCAGAGATCGCTGCGGGCTTTCATCCATTGCTGTAGCGCTTGCTTATCGGCAAGTTTTCGAACTCCCGTATGGGGAACAGGGTGCGAGACGGTGCCACTTATTGGGGGCGCAGACAGATCTGTTTTGGCTTCATCGCCAAAACAACGTTGCCATTGGATGAGTTGCGCATTGAGCTGGTCATAAACGCCGTCGTCTACGGCACTTTCACCCTGTTTCCAGTAACTGTCATTCCACTGTGTTATCTGCTGCTGTAGTCGTGAAATTTCCTCATTTGCCCGGG
>NZ_SZWM01000468.1:317-569 GCF_005280805.1 Citrobacter sp. TBCS-14 | reverse complement strand
ATCCCCGCCTCCACCATCGGGAACAGCGTTGCCGGGTGTCCAATCTCCTGAACAATATTGGCATCAATGGAAAAATGGGCCAACGCCGCATCGATCAGCGGTCGGCTGCCGGAAGCGTAATCCTGTAACACCAGACGTTCGTGGTACAAATCCTGCCAGTTTACCCACTCACGTTGGGCTAACGGATGATCATGGCGACACAGCAGCAGGAACGGTTCGGACAGTACGGCTTCACACTGCAGATCGGTCACG
>NZ_SZWM01000468.1:0-174 GCF_005280805.1 Citrobacter sp. TBCS-14 | reverse complement strand
GGAAATCGTCTGGCTGGCAGCAACCCGCACCGTACCGGTTAACTGCGTACCCACCTGCCCGGCTTCACGCAGCGTACTGTGCAGTTCATCCAGAATGCGTTCCAGCCGTGCCGCCAACTGGTGTCCGGCTTCCGTCAGCACCACCTCGCGCGTTGTACGATCCAGTAGCCGGAC
>NZ_SZWM01000471.1:310-486 GCF_005280805.1 Citrobacter sp. TBCS-14 | reverse complement strand
AGCGTGTGCGACCTGTAGGCCGGATCAGGCATTACGACTTAATCGCGGAAGTTTTTAAACTGGAACGGCTGGCCGAGATCGCCACCGCGAACCAGCGCCATGACGGATTGCAGATCGTCACGCGCCTTACCGGTCACACGAATTTCTTCGCCCTGAATCTGCGCCTGCACCTTCAG
>NZ_SZWM01000471.1:0-172 GCF_005280805.1 Citrobacter sp. TBCS-14 | reverse complement strand
CGCAAAATATCCAGCAGCTGATTAACCTGAAAATCAGACTCGCTCAGCACCTTAATCGTCTTATTTGACTCATTCAGCTCAAAAGTGGCTTCAACGCCACGAAAATCAAAGCGTGACTCGACTTCACGGCTGGCGTTATCCACCGCGTTACGGGCTTCCTGAAGATCAACTT
>NZ_SZWM01000470.1:400-736 GCF_005280805.1 Citrobacter sp. TBCS-14 | reverse complement strand
CTGCACCGCCACCGGGTCACCCGGCTGCGCATCCCCGGTTACCGCGCCAGCAATCAGCGTCGGCATCCGGGACTCACTGCGGTTGACGGTGTTGTCATCCGCCACCGTATCAATACTGATGGCGTTCGCCGCCACGGTGTCCAGCGTTACCGTGGTGTTCTGCACCGCCACCGCGGTATTGCCTGCCGTATCCACGCCGGTGACGGTGACCTGCACGCCGTTGCGGCCTTCGTGGAGGGCAGAGATCGGCACTGCCACGTTATAGCGCAGCGCCCCGTGTTCATCAGTCACCACCACGCCGTTGAAGGTCTGGCCGTTCACCTGCACCGCCACCGG
>NZ_SZWM01000470.1:0-192 GCF_005280805.1 Citrobacter sp. TBCS-14 | reverse complement strand
TTGAAGGTCTGGCCGTTCACCTGCACCGCCACCGGGTCACCCGGCTGCGCGTCCCCGGTTACCGCGCCAGCAATCAGCGTCGGCATACGGGACTCACTGCGGTTGACGGTGTTGTCATCCGCCACGGTGTCGATGCTGATGGCGTTTGCCGCCAGGGTATCCAGCGTCACCGTGGTGTTCTGCACCGCCACC
>NZ_SZWM01001342.1:0-519 GCF_005280805.1 Citrobacter sp. TBCS-14 | reverse complement strand
GTAAAGTTGGACCCTGGCATATCCCATGGCAGTACCAACTGCGGCAGCAGCTGTGGGATACCGTTACCCTGCGAGCCATCGGCCAGAATGTAATGGAACTGAGACCCGATGGTCGCTACATGGCCACCCGTCAGGTTCACGATACCCATCACCGCGCAGCCAGCCAGCAGAGCCGGGAGGTGACCGNGCGCCGGAAGATGACCAGGCAGGCGGATCCCCAGACGCGGCCAGAAAATCAGGATCCCCAGCGTGACCACGCCAATGGCGGCATCACCAAGGTTAATGGTCGGCAGGGCCATAAACAACGCACCCACTTTTTGCAGGTAGTGTTCCGGGACGTGTGCCATCTGCAGACCGAGAAAATCTTTAATCTGCATGGTACCGATGGTGATACCAATACCCGAGGTAAAACCTAACGTAACGGACACCGGAATGTATTCGATCAAACGACCAAAGCGGGCGAGGCCGAAAAGGATCAGGAATATCCCGGACATTAGCGTGGCGACCAGCAGACCTGCC
>NZ_SZWM01000984.1:327-512 GCF_005280805.1 Citrobacter sp. TBCS-14 | reverse complement strand
ATGTTTGCTATCCACAGGGCTAGTTCTGGTCATAGCCTCTTCAGATGGCATTATCAGGTGCGATGTAATAACTCTACTGATGAGCCTCTTTTTAGTGCGATTGCACTTCCGGAGTGCATCTAACGTCACAAGCCCATCATAACAAATTGATTTTATTCACCTCTAGAATGGTTCATTTATTGCAT
>NZ_SZWM01000984.1:0-213 GCF_005280805.1 Citrobacter sp. TBCS-14 | reverse complement strand
AGGTAATATTCAATTGAATGAAACTCATGAGCCTAAAATGGAACAGGCTCGTTCGGATGAGCGAGTCTGAGATTAGAAATTTAGCATTATAAGAAGTGAGTGTGGTGCCGGGTGCCTCCCGGTGAGACTGCCCCGGACAGCATGCCTCGCGTGCATATTGCGTCAAAGGGATATTGACTTTACCGGACGCCCCGCCGCACAGGGGGATTCACC
>NZ_SZWM01000985.1:309-500 GCF_005280805.1 Citrobacter sp. TBCS-14 | reverse complement strand
AAACCAAAGCGCTGCTCACGCCAGGCAAATTAAAAAATTACCTGGTGGAGAAGATGCGTACGCTGGGAACAGCAGCTTGCCCGCCGTACCACATCGCGTTTGTGATCGGTGGAACATCCGCAGAAGCCACGCTGAAAACGGTGAAACTGGCGTCGGCTAAATACTACGATGAGCTGCCGACCGAAGGTAAC
>NZ_SZWM01000985.1:0-177 GCF_005280805.1 Citrobacter sp. TBCS-14 | reverse complement strand
ATGGGGGTCTCTTGCTCTGCTGACCGTAATATCAAAGCCAAAATCAACCGTGAAGGGATCTGGATTGAGAAGCTCGAACACAATCCTGGCAAATATATCCCGGAAGAACTGCGTCAGGCAGGCGAAGGCGAAGCCGTGCGTGTCGACCTGAACCGTCCGATGAAGGATATCCTGGCA
>NZ_SZWM01000980.1:242-634 GCF_005280805.1 Citrobacter sp. TBCS-14 | reverse complement strand
CCACTTCGAGAATGGAAGCGCGACCAGAAGATATCATTCGCTGGACCGAGGGACAGGCCATCATTGCGACCGGCAGTCCCTGCGGTGTGATTGAATTTAATGGACGCTCCATTCCGGTGGCGCAGTGCAATAACGTGTATGTTTTCCCGGCCATCGGTCTGGGGGCTATCGCCAGCGGCGCGACACGCGTAACAGAGGCTATGCTGATGGCGGCAAGCCGTGCGCTGGCCGATGCTTCCCCGTTGGTGCGTAACGGGGAAGGCGCTCTGTTGCCGGAGATTGGGACAATCTGCGAGGTGACCCGCAGCATTGCCTTTGAGGTCGGTAAGGCGGCACAGCAGTCGGGTGTGGCAGAGAAGATGAGCGACGACGCGCTGTCGCAGAGTATTAAA
>NZ_SZWM01000980.1:0-173 GCF_005280805.1 Citrobacter sp. TBCS-14 | reverse complement strand
ACTACCGTCCTTATAAACGCAGGGCTATTTAGCCGTTGTGACGAGTAAGCGGTACTCGGGTCTTGGTTGCCTTCATGATTAAGGTGTATTATTTATGCAACTTAATTATGGAGGCATCATGTCCGGCAAACGTATTGCTCGTGAAAAAATGACGATCCAAAAGATGATATCGC
>NZ_SZWM01000981.1:251-1280 GCF_005280805.1 Citrobacter sp. TBCS-14 | reverse complement strand
CAGTAGTTTCTGCTCAGCGCTCAGCGTGTCATCCAGCAAAAGCTGACGCCGCCAGATATCCACCCGTTGACTGAGGTAACGCAAGGCATCGTACAGAATGGCCTCTTTATCGGGCCAGAAGCGTTGCAGTTCATCAAGTGGATAATTGACATGCTCTGCCACCATTTCCAGTGTGGTATTGGCTATCCCTTGANATATGGTCGGCCACCATTTCCAGCGTGGTATTGGCTATCCCTTGCACCTCAAGTAATTTCAGGGCTTCTCCCAGGACATCTTCACGTTGCACGGTATTCTCCTCCGTTTTCCTTTTGCAAGTGTCGCTCACGGTTGGCGATCGCGCAAATGTGCGCTGAAGGTCGCGGCATCCATAAAACCCGTTACCCGGGCCTCCGGATGCTCTTTTCCCTCGGCATCAAAGAACAAGATAGTCGGCAAACCTAAAACCTGTAGGTGTTTCAGCAGAGCGACATCCTGGGCATTGTTTGCTGTCACATCAGCTTGCAACAGCACCGTGTTGCCTAGCGCTTGCTGAACCNGCTTAATGCCTGTTGAACCAGCGGATCGCTGAAGGTGTATTTCTCAAATTCTTTGCAGGCTACGCACCAGTCGGCATACAGATCCAGCATGACTGGCCTGCCTTTAGCTTGCTCCAGCGCTTGATTTAACGCATCTACCGATGCCACCGGCGTGAAGTTAAGGTGTGCCTGGGTTTGAGTATGCGGCGCGCCGAACGCCCAGTCTTGCAGTGGACGCACGCATACCAGTGCTGCGGCTAACAGGACAATCTGCACGATACGCATCCAGGCGTGCTTTGCCTGCAGGCTGGTGATGAACGCCCAGCCAAAGAACGCGACGCCTAACAGTGACCATAAGCGAATGCCCCATTCGTCGCCAATAATGCGTTCGAGTAAAAAGACGGGAAGCGCAAGGATGACGAAACCAAAAGCGGTTTTGACATGTTCCATCCATGGGCCACTTTTAGGCAGCAGGCGGTTACCAAATACGGTAATCAGCATCAGGGGTAATCCC
>NZ_SZWM01000981.1:0-197 GCF_005280805.1 Citrobacter sp. TBCS-14 | reverse complement strand
ATATACAGCAAAATCGCGCTTAGCGGGGCTGTGGTGCAAGGGGAACAGATGAGGCCGGCAATCGCCCCCATCGCAAAGACGCTACCAGGAGAGCCGCCTTGCTGGCGGTTACTCATCAATGTGAGACGCGTCTGCAGCGATGAAGGGAGCTGCAGCGTGAACAGGCCAAACATCGACAGAGCCAGCAGCGTAAAGAC
>NZ_SZWM01000982.1:0-556 GCF_005280805.1 Citrobacter sp. TBCS-14 | reverse complement strand
GACAAAGCGATCGGCCTGGTTGTCCATGGTCTGAATACGCGCATCCAGCATCTTCACAGATTCAATAAACGGAATCTTGAAGTGCAGGCCTGGTGCAACGACCAGCGGCTTGTTGTCATTGTCACGCAGAACTTTACCAAAGCGCAGTGTAATACCGCGCTCGCCTTCTTTGACCACAAAGACAGACATGAACAGAACTACCAGAACGATGATGATAATCGCAATAACTGACTTACGCATCGTTATTCCCCCTGACGCTGGTAGTCGTTACGCTGCGCGTTAACGCGGCGTTGGTCCATAATATCGCCCTGACTGGTGGACGAAGTGTTGCTTGCTCCCGTGCTGGAAGAGGATGCTGGCGGCAGAGTCAGCAGGTTTGAGNTTCAGCATCTGATCCAACGGCAGAACCATCAGATTGCTGCCCTTATCGTTAACCAGTACTTTACGGGTATGGCTCAGCACTTTTTCCATGGTTTCGATATACAGACGCTCGCGAGTAATCTGCGGTGCGGCTTTATATTCCGGCAGAATTTTTGCGAAACGAGCCACTTCACCC
>NZ_SZWM01000983.1:0-549 GCF_005280805.1 Citrobacter sp. TBCS-14 | reverse complement strand
GGAAGGCGCAGAAATTGCCGTTCAACTGGAAGGCGACCGTATGCTGGTGCGTTCTGGCCGCAGCCGTTTCTCGCTGTCCACGCTGCCTGCCGCCGACTTCCCGAATCTGGACGACTGGCAGAGCGAAGTCGAATTCACGCTACCGCAGGCGACGATGAAGCGTCTGATTGAAGCCACGCAGTTTTCAATGGCGCATCAGGATGTGCGCTATTACTTAAACGGCATGCTGTTTGAAACCGAAGGTGAAGAACTGCGTACCGTGGCGACCGACGGTCACCGCCTGGCGGTGTGCTCTANCCGCGTAAAGGCGTGATTGAACTGATGCGTATGCTCGACGGCGGCGATAACCCGCTGCGCGTGCAGATTGGCAGCAACAACATTCGTGCGCACGTGGGTGATTTCATCTTTACCTCCAAGCTGGTTGACGGTCGTTTCCCGGATTATCGCCGCGTACTGCCGAAGAATCCGGACAAACATCTGGAAGCAGGTTGCGATATCCTCAAACAGGCGTTTGCTCGTGCGGCGATCCTCTCTAACGAGAAATTCCGC
>NZ_SZWM01000976.1:0-560 GCF_005280805.1 Citrobacter sp. TBCS-14 | reverse complement strand
AAAGAGGCACTGGCGATGGTCGATCTGGAAGGCTTCGAAGAGCGCTATGTCGATCAGATCTCCGGCGGTCAGCAACAGCGCGTGGCGCTGGCGCGCGCATTGATCCTCAAGCCGAAAGTGCTGCTGTTTGATGAGCCGTTGAGTAACCTCGACGCCAACCTGCGTCGCAGCATGCGCGACAAGATCCGCGAACTGCAAAANTATTACCTCGCTGTACGTGACCCACGATCAGAGCGAAGCCTTCGCGGTGTCCGACACCGTACTGGTGATGAACAAGGGACATATCATGCAGATCGGCTCACCGCAGGATCTGTACCGCCAGCCCGCCTCGCGCTTTATGGCGAGCTTTATGGGCGATGCCAACCTGTTCCCGGCCACCTTCAGTGACCAATACGTTGATATCTATGGCTATCACCTGCCGCGCCCGCTGCACTTTGATACGCAAGGCGAAGGTATGGTCGGCGTGCGCCCGGAAGCGATCACGCTCAGCGATCGCGGCGAAGAGAGTCAGCGCTGCGTGATCCGCCACGTGGCCTATATGGGACCCCAGTATGAAGTCA
>NZ_SZWM01000977.1:314-536 GCF_005280805.1 Citrobacter sp. TBCS-14 | reverse complement strand
AGCCGGACAGTTCAGGAAATGTTTGAAGAGGCTGAGTTCTGGTTAGTCAGTGAATAAAATTCTGTCCGCTACAGCTTGATTGTAAAAACGTGCTGTAGCGGGATCATGAACCACCTACAGGGAATTTCTTATACAGCGTTGAAACACCAACATCGTATATGATCGCTACCTGCTTTCTGTCCATACCACCTTTTATCAATCTCCACATCTGGGCCCATTCAT
>NZ_SZWM01000977.1:0-197 GCF_005280805.1 Citrobacter sp. TBCS-14 | reverse complement strand
AACTGCACCCTCTGACGAGTTTCGCCAGCAGCTATCAGTCTTCCAGCCTGCGCCCACTGCTCATCCGTTAGTTTTGGCCTACGGCCACCAATTCTCCCTTTTGCCCTTGCTACGGCCAATCCAGCACGAGTTCTCTCAATAATGTTTTCTCTCTCCATCTCAGCAGCAGCACTCAACATCGTGTACGCAAAGCGCCC
>NZ_SZWM01000978.1:363-959 GCF_005280805.1 Citrobacter sp. TBCS-14 | reverse complement strand
GATCGTGCGTGCATCCAGCGCTGTTGCGCTGCCAAAGCCGCGCGAGCGGTTAATGGTGTCGGTAATTTGCTGCGCCATGGTGAAATCTTCATTATTCAGCTGCAAATTAATGGTGTTACCGCCGCCGAACTGGCTGGGTAATTCGCGTTCGATGGTCGCGCCGTTGGTAATACGTCCGCCATTGAGCTGGTTCACCTGCACGCTGCTACCACCCGCTGCGGCGCCTGCACCACCGACCAGAATATTCCCCTGCGCCAACGCATACACCTGGCTATCGACCCCTTTCAGCGGCGTCATCAGCAGCGTTCCGCCGCGCAGGCTTTTGGCGTTACCCATTGAAGAGACCACTACGTCAATGGTTTGCCCCTGACGACCANACTGCGCGGTGACCATTACCGCTGCCACGTTTTTCAGCTGCATATTGGTGCCGGTAGGCACGGTGATCCCCAACTGCGACAGCATGTTATTCAGCGTTTGTGTCGTAAACGGTGTCTGGGTGGTCTGGTCACCCGTACCGTCCAGCCCGACCACCAGCCCGTAGCCTATCAGCGAGTTTTCCCGCACGCCCTGCACGCTGGTCAGATCACGAATGCGAT
>NZ_SZWM01000978.1:0-197 GCF_005280805.1 Citrobacter sp. TBCS-14 | reverse complement strand
CGCATCCGCAACCTGCGTTGACGGTACAGAGTTGCTGCCGCTAATGGTGCGCGGGTTAACAACCCCAGAGAAGCGAATGAATTCAGTGCCCTGGTTAATGGCGATCTGTTTTTCACCCACGACATGTAAATTGCCATTCACCAGTACCTGGTCAACCGTCACAGTCAACGTACCACTGAAGGTGTTCCTGGCGTTCG
>NZ_SZWM01000979.1:0-498 GCF_005280805.1 Citrobacter sp. TBCS-14 | reverse complement strand
CTCGGTGCGATGATCGCAGGTCCGCTGGGCGGCTGGGCTATCAAGCATTTCGACGGCTGGGTAGACGGTAAGATCAAGTCCGGTTTTGAGATGCTGGTGAATAACTTCTCCGCTGGCATCATCGGGATGATCCTCGCCATTCTGGCATTCCTTGGCATTGGCCCATTGGTTGAAGCACTGTCCAAAATCCTGGCGNCCAGGCAATATCGGTAATGAAGAGCGTATTCGCATGGTGGTGGACTGCGCTCGCGATAACAACATTCCTATCCGCATCGGCGTTAACGCCGGATCGTTGGAAAAAGATCTGCAGGAAAAATACGGCGAACCCACGCCGCAGGCGCTGCTGGAATCAGCTATGCGTCATGTGGATCATTGGCATACATGTTCTTCGGTCGCGGCAGCGCTAAGCAGTCTGCAGGCGGCGCGGCTATCATCCACTTCCTGGGTGGTATCCACGAAATTTACTTCCCGTACGTGCTGATGAACCCGCGTCTGATC